>CAZPSW010000213.1:0-2894 GCA_964589255.1 uncultured Dehalococcoidales bacterium | reverse complement strand
GCTGGACGCCGCGCTGGACATTGACCTGGGCCGGCACCAGGACTGGTACTGCGGTGAGCGCATCGTCGCCAACGTGGCCCGCCTTTACCGCGAATTCGCCGGAGAGCCACCGACTTCGGCGCTCGACACCGATAATCTGATGGCCGAAATGGACCGGTTGGCGAGCCGGGACTGACCATGCGGCAGCACTCCGTGGTGACATCCGTGCCCCCGGTTTGACATACGGACCACCTTGGGTACAGGGTTGCCCGTAGCTCGACGAAAACTCAAGACACACCACCCCGCCCCGGCGGTTGGTTCTTAAAAGGGTCTCTTCCTGCGCAATTAAATCAGTAAATGGTGACATCCAGCATCAGAACCAGAAAAAGCCCCAGCAGGTAGACCCCGGACAACTTGAAATTAAGCCAGGCCCGGTCCCGGACGGGGCGTTTCCAGAGACGAACGCAAGAAGCCAGGAACAGCACTCCCAAAACTATGGCCCCCACCAGGTAGAGGCCGTGAAAATCACCGGTGAAGTAAATCACCACGGAACATATCAACAGCAGCACGCTGGAAAGCACGATGTAGGTCGCTGTGCGACCGGGACTGATGGCTACCGGTAGCATCGGCACACGGGCCTCCTGATAGCTATCCCGGTGCACCATTGCCAGGCTCCAGAAATGGCTCGGCGTCCAGAGAAAGACCAGCAGCGCCAGTAGCACCGGTGTTGATGAAAGCCCGGTACCCACGGCGTACCAGCCCGCCAGCACGGCACAACTGCCGGCCACCCCGCCGATGACGATGTTCATTGAGGTGCGCCGTTTTAACCAGAGAGTGTAGACGAGACTGTAGATCACTGCCCCGGCGGTGACAAAAATGGCCACCAGGTAATTCAATTGCAAGGCCAGCGGTATTGAGACCGCGATCAGCACCAGCCCGATCAAGAAGACCAGGCCGGGCCGCACCGCACCACGGGGCAGGGGCCTTGCCCTGGTGCGCTCCATGATGGCGTCAATGTCCCGGTCCATAAAATTGTTGAGGTAGGCGGCTCCGGCGGAGCCGAGCAATATCGCCAGGGTGAGGTACAAACCGGCGCTTAAAGGAATGCCGCCACGGGCGGCCACCACCGCCGTCCCCAGCGCCGTCAGTCCCATCAGGGCCAGCACCCGTGGCTTGGCCAAACTCAGATACATGGTGATGTATTTCACGCGGTGCCCCGCGGTCCTTTGGCGTTGCCATTGCGATTCCGGCAGTCAATCATGGACCCGGTTTCCCGCCTTGGAGATGGTATTTGCGGTCCGTTATGGACGCTCAACAGAGATTATACCACCATTGCCCTTCATTTCCAAATGAGGCGCCGCCAAAAAGGGTTAAAGAGACAAAGTTTCTTAATTAAAGAATTTAACGCTTCGCCCGGCGATCCGGCCGAAGCATCAGGGGTCCGGCCCCACCGCGACCACCAAGAATTATATCACACTATCCTCAAAGAAAACGGCGGGGCGACTCCGTCAAAGAAATGGCCCTCCAGCCTCATTTATCGCCAGGTATCCCGGTTTGTTATCACCATATTCTGTGACCATTTTGTATTCCTGGTATGTTATAACAGTTGGTGTCAGGCGTTGTGGGGTGGTGGCTCCGGAGTGGTGAGACGCCTCTTTTAGACCTGCACGGCGGGCACGTTACCCGGTCAGTTGACCCCGAGAGCGGGGGTTTGTGCGGGACGAGGCCCGGGGGGAGACTCCGCCGGGCGACGGGAGAATACGATTAAGACAGGGTTATGGCGCGTTTTAGATTAGCAATTCTGATTATGATACCGCTCATCGGGGCGGCCATCGTAATAGTGGCAATGTTACCCCTGGCCCATACCTATAACACTTTAAGTTACAAAGAACTGGAGAACCCCTTCCCGGGCCATGTGCCCACCCCACCCGAGGCCGTCATCGAGGCCCTCGACGTGCCGGACTGGGCCTGGCGCTGGCGCGAGTATGACACCGAGGACGTGGAGCCCGGCAAGATCCTCTACGAAGCCAACTGCGCCCCCTGCCACGGCGAAGACCTCGACGGGCAGGGCGAATGGGCCTCCGTCTTCCGCTTCCCCGTGCCCCCGGCCGATTTCCGCCAACCGATGGGCCCGCTGAACCACCATTCCATCCAGCATACCTTCTGGAGAATCAACGAGGGCGGCACACAGAACCTCTACAACAGCGCCATGCCCACCTGGGGGACCTGGGGGGTAGGCCGCGGCGGACGCCAGGAAACGGCCCACACCGGCGACCTGACGGACGATGAAATATGGGAAATCATTCGCTACCTGTACCGTACCACCGAAAAGAAACCGGAGATCCTACCCATTGCTCCGGCGGCACATTAGGAGGAGTTCAATTGCCCGAAGTCTATAACTGGCAACTGGGCCGGGAAACATACTATCCCTACCAGGAAGCCCACGCTAAATGGCAGTTCGCCTTTGTTTTTAATACCAACCGCTGCATCGCCTGTCAGACCTGCACCATGGCCTGCAAGTCCACCTGGACCTTCTCCAAGGGCCAGGAATACATGTGGTGGAACAACGTCGAGACCAAGCCCTTCGGGGGCTATCCCCAGTCCTGGGACGTGAAGGGGCTGCAACTGCTGGAGGATGCCAACCCCGGCGGCCAGATCTGGAGCCCGGGCCTGAAAGCCAAGGAGGCCCCCTACGGCAAGTACGAAGGCATGACCGTCTTCGAGGCGGCCCGCGCCGGACCGCAGCGGGAGGAAAACGCCGTCGGTTACCTGCCCTCCGATGAAGAATGGCGCTTCCCCAATATATACGAAGACACCGGCGTCGGTATCCCCGGCGGACGCGGCAAATGGGGCACCGGGACCCAGCTGCCGGAACACGAACAATGGTTCTTTTACCTGGCCCGGCTCTGCAACCA
>CAZPSW010000212.1:0-2922 GCA_964589255.1 uncultured Dehalococcoidales bacterium | reverse complement strand
CATCAACGCGCGCGCCTTTTTGCTCTGTACCCAGCGCGCCGTGCCGCTGATGCCCCAGGGTGGCAAAATAGTGAGTATTTCCAGCATGGGTTCACGCCTGGCCTGGCCGGTCTACACCGCCGTCGGCGTTTCCAAGGCGGCGCTAGAGGCGCTGACGCGTTACCTCGCCATCGAACTGGCGCCGCGCGGCATCGCGGTCAACGGCGTCGCCCCGGGTGGCATCGCCAACGAAAACCTGGTGCGCTACACCGCGGGCATGAACCTGACCCTGCCGCCAACCGACACCCCGGCGGGCCGCACCGTCACGGTGGAGGACGTGGCCGCCGCGGTGGCCTTCCTTTGCAGCCAGGACGCGGACATGATCCAGGGCCAGACGATTGTGATTGACGGTGGTTCCAGCTTCTCTATGATGGCGCCACCGGGAGGTGACGCTTGACCCGAGTGGTGGTTACCGGACTGGGGGCGATCAGCCCGCTGGGTAATTCCGTAGCGCAGTTCTGGCAAGGACTGGCGGCGGGCAGGAATGCGGTGGGCCCAATCACGTTATTTGATACCACCGGCTTTCCGGCCACGCTGGCTGCCGAGGTGCGGGACTTCGACCCCGAGGACTACATGGACGGCAAGCGCGTCGACCGTAGCGGGCGCTGCACGCAGTTCGGCATCGCCGCCGCCGCTGAGGCGCTCAGGGACTCCGGTCTGGATATGTCCGCCGAGGCCGCGGACCGCGTCGGCATGGTCATTGCCACCTCGGGCATGGCGGCCGACATCGCGAAGGCCGGTCACGTACTCCGGGAGCGCGGCCCACGGCGCATCGACCCGCTCATCATCTTCAAGGTGGGGGCCAACATGGTCTCGGTGCAGATGGCCATGGAGATCGGCGCGCGGGGCATCAACCTCACCGTCAACAGCGCCTGCGCCAGCGGTACCGACGCCATCGCCACCGCTCTCAGCCACCTGCGCCTGGGGCATGCCGAGGTGATCTTCGCCGGTGGCGCCGAGTCCGTGATCGGACCATTCGGCGTGGCCGGTACCGGCATCGTCGGGGCGCTGGCCAAGGGGACGGACCCGGCCACCGCCAGCCGTCCCTTTGACCTGAACCGCACCGGCTTCGTCTACGGCGAAGGCGCCGGTATTTTAGTGCTGGAAACAGAAGAGCACGCCCTGTCCCGCGGCGCCAATATCTTGGCCGAGGTGGCCGGTGGCGGCTGGTCCTTCGACGGCTTCAGCGACACCGCGCCGGACTCCGGCCAACAGGCGGTGGCGATGGGCATGGCGCTCCGCGAAGCCGGGGTCAGGCCGGATGAAGTGGACTACGTCAACGCCCACGGCACCAGCACTGTGCTGAATGACATCGAGGAGACCAAGGCCCTGAAACTGGTGTTCGGTGTGCATGCCTATAAGACGCCGGTGAGTTCCAATAAATCGATGATCGGTCACCTGGCCTGCGCCGCCGGTGCCATCGAGGCGGTGGCGGTGGTGAAGACGATCAACGAAAGCCTGTTGCCGCCCACCATCAACTACGAGACGCCGGACCCGGAATGTGATCTCGATTACGTCCCTAACCAGGCGCGTGAGAAACAGGTCGACGTTTGCCTCTCCAGTTCCTTCGGCATGGGTGGCCAGAACTGCTGCGTCGTGATCCGGCGTTACGCGAGGTGAGACGGTGAGCGAAGCCGAATTCAGCGGTAAGATCGCCCTGGTGACCGGGGCCTCACGCGGGGTGGGCCGCGCCATCGCGCTGAAATTCGCGGCGCTGGGGGCCAGCGTGGCGGTGAATTACATGCGCAGCGAGGCGGCTGCCCTGGAAGTGGTGTGCCAGATCGAAAGTGACGGCGGCCAGGCCCTGGCGGTGCGCGCCGACGTCGCCGATGCCGCCGAGGTCAAGGCGATGTTCGCCACCGTTCTGGGTCGCTGGGACCGGGTGGACATCCTGGTGAACAATGCCGGCATCACCCGGGACACCATGATACTGCGCATGCGCGAAGAAGAATGGGACGAAGTACTTGACATAAACTTACGCGGCGCCTTTCTCTGCACCAAGTTTGCGCTGCGTTCCATGACGATGGAGAACTGGGGCCGTATCATCAACATCGCCTCGGTGGGGGGCATCGTGGGCAATGCGGGCCAGACGAACTATTCCGCTTCCAAGGGGGGGTTGATCGCCTTCACCAGGGCGGTGGGACGGGAGGTGGCACCACGTGGCATCACCGCCAATGCCATCGCGCCCGGCTTTATCGTCACCGAAATGACCGGCGTCCTGCCAGAGGAAATGCAGCAGCAAATGCTGGCGCGTATACCGCTGAAACGTTTCGGTGAACCGGAGGACGTGGCGGAACTGGCGGCATTCCTGGCCAGTGACCGGGCGAGCTACATCACCGCCCAGGTCATCAGCATCGACGGGGGAGTGCTCTAGGCTAACGTTTGACGCGGTGCCAGAACAGGACCACCACCGCCAGCAGCAGCAAGAAGTAGGCCACCCAGTTGGAGAGTTCCTGCGCCAGCACCGCGACGCCGCAGCCCCCCAGCACCAGCGCATAGATCAACTGGTCTACGGAGATCCGGCCAATACGTATCTTCATAGCCTAATCCTAGCACGACACTCCGGCCCTGGCAATGGGGTGCTTTGACAACCCCGGCCTCGGTCAGTACGATTGAACCGGGAACGAGGCGCGGCGCCCGCGTCACGCCACGGGAGGGGAAGATGTTGAAAATATCTTTACTGGTGCTGGCGGCGCTGCTGCTGGCGCCGTTACTCGGGGCCTGTACCGCCGCCACCGTTGGCACCGCGGAGCTGGACCGGCTGGAGACCAAGAACAGCGAGTTGGCGCGCCAGCTTGAAGGCCTGCAAAGCGACCTGGCGCAGGCCAATGCGGACCGTGACGCGGCACGTGCTGACCTGGGCCAGGCCGAGGCTGGCCGGGA
>CAZPSW010000211.1:0-2923 GCA_964589255.1 uncultured Dehalococcoidales bacterium | reverse complement strand
AATTCTCCCACAGGGAGACCCACTTCTCATTCTCCGGACGCACCTCGAGGCCGGCGTCATCAGCCGCCCAGATCAATTTCTGATAGTCATTGACGTAGCGTGTCAGGGTGTCCAGGTTGCGGCGGTCCCGTTTCTCGTGCCGCGGCGTCCAGAGGCCCAGGTCCCCAAGGTACATCTTGAGCCCGTCGTGCACCGGGATGAAGGTCTCCTCCAGCGCCCGCATCAGCCATTCACGGGTGCGAAAGCGATTTTCTTTATGCCGGTCCTTGTAGCGGGCATGGTTCTCATCGAGCCACTTCGCGACGTGGTAGACCTGCTCCGAATCTTCGCGCGCATTGGTCAGTTCCAGATTCAGGCCCTGGGTGCCCCACTTGCCGCCGACGCACTCCAGGCTCTCCTTGGGGATGATGCCGAAGTTCACCAGCGGGTCCCACTCGCGGAAGCGCCGCGCGCCTTCCGGGTCCGCCTCCGCATTGCACTCCACGCAGGAGAGCCCCAGCGGGTTCGCCGCCGCTTTGTGAATGTGCAGCGAGATGGGAAAACTGAAACAAAGGTCGGCACGGCCCTCAACCACGGCGCCGATGTTCTCGTCGGAACTGTAGACCGGTACCCACTCGATCTCTTCACGGCTGACCTCTGCCCAGGCCAGCAGGCCGTCGATGACGCGCGTCGCCGCGACGTAGGGGTTCATGTCGGTAATGCGCATGCCCGGCTTAATGTCATGCGGCGTCCTAATCTTGGAATCCCCTCGGGTGAAATAGGTGGCATTGCCCTTGGACTGCATCCAGAGGACGCGCACCTGGAAGGGACCGCCGTCACGCACCGCGTACTTGCGGTCCGCCATCACCATCTGGGAGGTCTCGCTGGGAGCGCCTATGGTCTGTTGTGAAAGGCCGAGGTGGCCCAGCCAGCGGAAACGGTTCACGGTATTGGTGTCCCCGCCAACGATCACCTCCATGCCGGTGTCCTCGGCGAGCATATCCCCCCAACTGTGGGCGCCGTCAACGGCGGTGCCCAGCCAGGTCAGGATGTTGTATTTCGCGGGCCATTTATAGTCTTGCTTAACGCCCATTAATCCTCCTCCAGGTTCTTGAACATCTTGAACTTGGGCAGCCCACGCTCCCGCTTGAATTCCTCCCAGAACTCAATCCATTCCGGATTCTTGGCGGTGACGTACATACCCTTCCGGTCCGCCGCCTCGATGGCGCCACGGTTGGCGTTACAGTAGGCGTCTATCAGGGCGTTGTTATTCCTGTCCCGTCGCTCGTGCTGCTCCGTCCAGACGCCGAGTTCGGTGAGGTAGCGCTTCAGACCCGGATGCACCGGGTAGAAGGTGTGGGGTAATTCCTCCACCAGCGTCTGGCGCGTCATATAGGGCAGCCAGTTGTGGCCGTCCTTGTAGAGATCATGATTCTCGTCGAGCCACTTCGCCAGGTGGTAGATGTAGTCCTCGTCGAGCCTCTGGTGCCCAATGTAAAGGCTGGTACCGATGGTGCCGTGAACGCCGATGCAGGACTTCGGCCCGTTGAACATCGGCCCAAAGCTCACCAGCGGATCGTGCGCCCGGAACCGCGCGGCGCCCGCCGGGTCAAGCTCTTCATTCATGTCGATAAAGCGCAGGCCGTGGGGATTGTTCTCCGCCGCCATCAGGGCCACCGTGGAGCAGACAATATGGGTCATATCGGCCCGCCCGTCAACGATCAGCCGCACCTTTTCCGCAGAGCTCATGGCGGGCGCCCACTCGATGTCCTTCTCCAGGTCAGTGATGCCGGCCCAGGCCAGACAGGCTTCCTGGATGCGCTGGCTGGCGACGTAGCCCGTCATGTCCACCACGCGCACTCCCGACTTGATGTCCGCCATCGTCTTGATGTGCGAGTCTCCGCGCACCACGATGCCGGAATTGCTCTTCGACTGCGCCCAGATGATGCGTATCGGCCAGGGGCCGGTGTCCCGGTAGGCGAAGCGCCGGTCCCCCTCCAGCATCAGCGAGGTCTCGGTGGTGCCGCCGGCGGTGAAGTCGAACAGGCCGAGCTTGGTGTACTTGAAGCGTTGCAGGCTGTCCACCGTATTGGCGATGCGCTGGCGCATGCCGGTGGCCGCGCAGAGTTTGGGGATATAGCCGTTGTAGATGTTGACACCAAGCCCCGTCCAGCCGATAACTTTGATGCTGTCCGGCCACTGGAAGCCGTCCGATTCAATCCTTGGTGCCACCAATTCCTCCCTCAAATTCGTGTTATACCAATGGGTGTTGTGAACGCCTGAAACACCGCCCGGCCAAAACGCCCGGCGATATTAACCGATGACTTGCTCTCCCGTATGGCCGGGCCAGATGGACCAGACCTCCTGGACGTGCACCAGTACCACGTACTTCGGTCTGCGGCCACCCCTTTCGTCGGCACGGCGCACCGCCGCATCGTACAGCTCGCCGCGGTCGGACATCTCGACGTTACCCTTGATCTGATAGCCCGCCTTGTGCGGCAGGTCCAGCACCAGCACGCTGATGGATGGGTTGTCATACAGGTTGTGGTAGGTCTTGCCGCCTGCGTTCTCGGAGAAGACCAGCGTCTCGTCGTCGAGCACGCGCAGGGATTCCTTGGGGGTGACGTTGGGGAAACCGAAACGGCCACAGGTGGCCACCAAGGGCAGCCCATTCTCGATTACCGTTTGCACCGTAGTTGGCATCTTGGCCATCTTTCACTCCTCCGCGGTTGGTTCCGTGGCTGGGGGCGCTGCCGTATTTTCTTGCGCCAGCGACGCTTCCAGGCGCGCCAGCCTGACCTCGAAATCAGGTCCGCCGGCGGCGGGGGGTAACGCCACCGGGGCGTAGGGCGCGTCTTTCACGTTGAGGCTGATCAGGTCCCAGCGGCTGTAGGCGCCGGTGAGGCTGACGGCAGCGCGGCTGCGGGCCTGCTCTGCCAGGTCA
>CAZPSW010000210.1:0-2930 GCA_964589255.1 uncultured Dehalococcoidales bacterium | reverse complement strand
TCGAGATGACACTGCCGGATGATTTCACGCTACCCGACGGCACCGTGGTGCAGTTCCGTCAGAACAGCCGTTCCCCGTACCGCATCACGGCGCAAAACGGGGGCCAGGCCGTCACCCGCGGCGAAGAAGAACTCTGCGGCGTTACCTGGATACCCCGGCCCGCCTTCTACCGTGGCACCACCGGGGCGGGCCGCCAGATGGTCAAGGTGGGGCAGATCGGCGGCGAGGACTGCCTTTTCTTCTGCTACCAGAACTATTGCAGCCACTTCTCGAGACACGAGGAATGCCTTTTCTGCAACCTGGTGGCCACCGTTGATACCTACGAATCGGTGGAGCGGAAAAAGGAGATCGGGGACATCGGTGAGGTGGCCGCGGCCGCCTTCGCCGAGGGCATGGCGCAGCATGTACTGCTTACTGGGGGCTGTTTCAGCCCCCAGAAGGAGCTTGACCTGGTGGCGGCGATAATCGACTCCATCCGGGACCATACCGGCCGGGACCGCATCCCCGGCACCATCCTGCCCTCCCCGGCGAAGAGCACAGACGTCATCAAAAGGTATTACGAGACCGGGATTCAAGCGATCGGGTTCAGCATGGAGATCTGGGATGAGCCCCTCTACCGCGCGATCTGCCCCGGCAAGTCCGCCGGCACCACGCACCGCGAATTCGTTGACGCCATCGAAACGGCGGTCAGCGTCTTCGGCGCGGGCAACGTCTACACCGTGCTGGTGATGGGACTGGAGCCCCGAGACACCTTCCTCGAGGGGGTGCGCACGGTGACCGGTCTGGGGGCCAACGTGGTGCCCTTCGTCTGGGCGCCCAACCCCGGTTCGAAATTGGCGGACCACCGCGCCCCGTCATCCAAATGGTACGTGGAGACAATCAGTCAGGCCGCGGAGATTGTAGAAAAGGCGCAATTGCCGCCGGGCACCGAGAACCATTGCTACCGCTGTGACGGCAACTCCCTGCTGCACGACGCCCTGCGCCTCAGGGGCATCGCTTAGGATTCAGGTGCTTCCGGGGCGGCGTCCGCTACCAGCGCGGTGAGCGCGTCAACGATCCAGATCATGCCCTCGGTGTCCTGCCCGCAATAGACCTCAAGGTCCGCGCGCACCTGTTCCCGCTCCGCGGGCGGCGCCTCACCGAAGGTGGTGCTGAAAAACCGCACGCTGGCGTATTCACCATCGCTGATGTTGAGGTCACCGTAACCGTGCCCAGTCAGCACCGGCAGCACCTTTTTCATCGAGGCGCTACCCATCTGGTCCGGGTGGTAGTAGAGGAAACCACGGAACGGCTGCAAGAGGTCCACCATGCGCGCCGTGATCCCCTGACACCAGTCCGCGTACTCCGGAAAGGCCTCCGCCAGTTCCTTGAAGACGCCCTGCTCGAAGGACTGGTTGTAGACCACCACGCTGCCCCCGTCCCCCAGTTGCGCGCGCATCCCGGCGAGTAATGTGGGGCGCGGGTCTGCGCGGTCCGGCATGAGGTAAGAGTAATGGCTGGCCGGGGCGCCGGGCGCCGCCACCACGTGCAGTGAATACTGGAACGGCACCCGCTGGTAAGGGCGCATACCGTCGTAAAGCGGCACCGCCGGGCTGAAGGTCTCGAAGTCAAGGTAATAGAGCGGGTACTTGAGCGCCTCCAGGAAAGCGCCGATGCCGGCGCGGTCAAGGTGGGCCTCGCCCTTACTGACTGCCTCAAGCTGCAACCGCTGTTTTTCGTTCAGCTTGAAATCAGCCGGAATCTCCGCCAGGTCCAGCACGTCTTCCTGGAGCAGGCCATAGCTCTTCTTGCCGCCGGAATACAGTGTGAAGACGTTATGGCGTGGTAAAAAGCCCCAGCATTCCGCCGCCAGGGCGCAGGGGTAGGGGTCTGTACAATGCTCCCCGACGATGCCGTCAGGACAGCCCGGGGCCCGCATCCCCTGAAGCATCGTCTCCACCTGGTCCATGACGCCAGGCAAGAGGTCATAGACCTCGGGGCTGATGTCCGCCACGGTGAAGAATTCCGCGGCGCTGGCCACGCCGTGACGCACGAATTTGTTGTTGACGTGGGCCAGGTAGCAGTTTCGTATCTCCAGCCCGGCCCGCTGGCAGCAGTATTTCTGGAAGGCCACATCAGCGTAATTCACCGCCTTGACGCTGGTGCCGCTCTTGACCTCGATGATGTCCCAGGCATCGTCACCGACGGGGTTCAGGATGTCCACGCGGGCGTAGAGGTTGGGCGTCATGATGCCCGGTTCAAAGAGCGGCACGCGGCGCTGCATGGCGTGGCGCGTTTCCTGGATGTTGCCCATGAAATCCCCGGCCGGAATGTCATAACCGCCAGGGTAGAGCTGTTTCGCCAGTTCGCCGACCTGGTGGCCCTGGTCAAAAACGAACTGGGTGGCGGCGTCAATAGGGGGCAGCCGGTTCTTGTCATTGATCGAGACCCAGAGCAGCCTGGGGCATTGCAGGCCGGAAATGTAGCGGGTTTTGGTGAGGAGTTTTAAAGCCATTTGACGCTCGGTTGCATCATACGCCGCCCGGTCTACCTTTGCAAATACAGCCAGGCGTTCAAGGGGCGCAGCCCCGGTTAAATAGGTGGCAAAATATTCGTAACCCTTCCTTAGCTCAAAGGGGTTCAAGGGGCAAGGCCCCTTACACAAAAGTATTTCCCCTTCCCCTGGGGAAGGGGATCAAGGGGATGAGGCTCCAAAACAATGCGGGGCACTTCATAATAATGGTACAATCCCACCAGCAAGAATTGTGAGAGACATGGGGGTGTGACGTGGCTAGAATGTTCGACGTGGCAGTAACCGTAAAATCAGCGCCTAACGGGTGCTCGCAGGGTTTTAAAGAGGGAGACAGCTGGTTAATCAAGAACCGGACCCCCGAGGGCATGTGCCTGCCCGCCTTTGGCGCCATGTACCGCCAGATCATGACTTTGCGTTA
>CAZPSW010000209.1:1592-2940 GCA_964589255.1 uncultured Dehalococcoidales bacterium | reverse complement strand
GCCGACCTTCTCGTAGAGCGTGGCGGTACCCGAACTGTAGATCCCTGCCGTATCCAATGCGCGCTGTTTCAGGCGTTTCAGGTCCTCGGGGTAATCATCTGCAGCGTCGTCGCTACCGAACTGAAGGTAGCCCTCCAAAATGGAATCGCCACCGGGGCCCAGGCGTCCGCTGATAGCGGGTGCGGTGGGATAATCGTTACTGCTCACCAACAGCCCCCGGTAGCCCCGGCGGGACAGCGCCGGGAAGATCGTGTCAACCGGGTTTGCGGCACCGGCGCCATGATCGAAAATATCGGGATTGTCTTTTAACGCGTCGGCCAGCAGCGCATCGTAGTCGGTATTCAGCGGGTCATAGAGTCTGGCGCGGGTTACCTTGAAGCCGTAGCGCGGCGCCGTCGCGGTTACCGCCTCCAGGTGCTCCCGCCCGAGTTCGGTGTCCATATTGATCACCGCGATCCTGCGGCACTGTGGATTATTCTGCCGCAGGTAGGCATAGAGTATCGGCACGCGCTCCCGCACCGAAAGCACGTCCCGAAAGGTGTAGTAGGCCTGCGGCCCGATCAGTTTCCGGGAGAGGCCGATGTGTAAAATCGGCACCGCCGCCGCTTCGGTAATCTGCTGGGCCGCCAGCGCCTGGTCACTGGTCACGTCGACGTTGATCATAAAGTCTACCCGGTCCTCGTAGACCAGTTTCCTGACGTTATCCACGCAGCGGCGCAGGCCGGACGCGGAATCATGGTTGATCAGTACAACCGGATGCCGCTCTCCCAGGAAAAAGATACCGCCTTCACGGTTGACGTCGGATACCGCCATCTCGGCGCCCAGCAGGTGCGGTAATTTAAGTTCGGCGAACGGGCCGGTGGTGGACATCGCGCTGCCGATTATGACCGGCTCTAGCATAAAAACTCCAGTACCGCCTTGTCGAACAGCTCCGGGTTATCCCGGTGCACGTAATGTCCCGCGTTCGGTATCTGGATCAGCCTGGCGGCGGCCATCATGCGGGTCATTTCTAGCGCCAGCGCCGCCTCGAAGACCGGGCTTTCCTGGCCTCTGACGATCAGCACCGGGCAGCGGATCGATTTCAGTATCCGCCAGCGCGCCGCGATATCGGCGGGTGTCAGCTTCGGTAGACGGTTGGTCTGGTGAGCCTTCCAGCGCATGCCGCCGTCATGGTCAGGCCGGGTCAGGAAACCGGCCTCCCGGAGCAAAATTTCACGCGGCGCGAAACGGTCCCCCAGCGCCAGGTAGTCCGCCGTTACCTCCGGCGACGCCATGCGTTCCGGTGCCGGCGGCCGCGCGGCGGCGCGGGTTAGCGCCCCCGCGGTGAATCGGGGGGCGGTGTCCACCC
>CAZPSW010000209.1:0-1582 GCA_964589255.1 uncultured Dehalococcoidales bacterium | reverse complement strand
GCGAAGCGTTGGGCCACGGCGCTGCCCATCGAGTGCCCCACCAGTGACAGGTGTTCGATGTTAAGCTGCGCCACCAGCGCGGCCACGTCGGACGCGTGGTCGTCGAGCGTGTAAGCGGAGAGTTCCGCCCAGGCGGAATCGCCATGTCCCCGGTGGTCCAGCGAGATCACGCGCCGCTTTGCAGCCAGCCGGTGCGCCAGCCGGTACCAGGTGGCGGCGCAGTTGGCGAAACCGTGCAGCAGCAGCACCGTTTCTGGATTCTGGCTGCCCCATTCTAGGTAATGCAGTTTCAAGCCGTTGACGCTGGTAAACTTGTCCCGGGCGCCGTTCAGGGCGTCATCCATCAGGGTCTCCGTCAGGCGAGAAATACTCCGGACTCAACGCGGTCACGCTTTCTCAGTGAGTGCTATTATAGTTCCGCATCCTCTTCACATTCCAGCCGCCCGCCCCGCGTGATCCCCTGTGTGCATTTATCGCAGTCGCTGCACCTGGAGCGTGCGCCGTCACCCCGCTGCCAGCGGGCGACGATATCCGGTTCGCGTATGAAGGCGCGGCACATTGAGATCATGTCGGCGTCACCACGGTTCAAAATATCCTTGGCCATCTCTAAACTGCGGATGCCGCTGACCGCCATCACCGGTACGCTGACCGCCTGTCTTACCGCCGCCGTTCTTTCACGATAGTTGGCGCGTTCATGCTCGAAGTTCTTCTTCGGCCGGATACCGTCCGCGCCCGAGCTCACCTCGATGGCGTCGATCCCCGCCGCCACCATCGCCCGCGTCACCTCCAATCCCTCGGCCAGCGCCAGGCCCCCCGGGACGTCGTCCTGGACGCCGAATTTGATCATCAAAGGATAGTCAGCCCCCACCGTCCGGCGCGCCCGCCGTATCGCCTCCAGGTAGAACCGCTGCCGGTTGTCCGCGCTGCCGCCCCAACGGTCTGTCCGAGAGTTGTAGAGGGGCGACAGGAACTGGTTCATCAGGTAGCCGTGAGCCCCGTGAAACTGCACGCCGTCAAACCCGGCTTCCCTGGCCCGCCCGGCCGCCGCCGCGAAATCGTCGAGGATGGCCTCAACCTTGGCCGCGCTCATTTCCCGGTGCCGCGCCGCGACATCAGGCATTCCGGATACGGCGAGAGCCGCGGCGCCACCAGGCCGGGATTTGATGCCGCCGTGCACGATCTGCAGCGCGATCTTGGCCTCCCCCCGGTGGGCGGCCTGGACGAGGCGGCTGAGGCCCGGTATCATGCCGTCAGTGTGCACGCCGTACTGCCCCCTGAGCACCTGGCCCGGGCCGGAGATAAAGGCGAAACCGGTGACGATCAAGCCGGCGCCGCCCAGACCCAAAGCCCGGTACAACGCCACCGAGGCATCAGTGACGCCACCGGCGTCGTCCGCAGTGCCATCGAAAGTGGCGGAACGCATGAAACGGTTCGCCACCCGCAACCGGCCGATGCTGATGGGTTGAAAGGGCCCCGGCATCATATCCCGTTCATTCCGTAGCAGTGCCGCGCGGCACAAACCGGCTGACTTCCACCAACGCTGTATTGTAGCATGAAGCGCCCCCCGGCGAGTGGGTGTCCC
>CAZPSW010000208.1:0-2940 GCA_964589255.1 uncultured Dehalococcoidales bacterium | reverse complement strand
GGCGTCTCATGATCGCGCGCGGGCTGTTGAACCGGCCCCGCCTGCTGGTGCTCGACGAGCCCACCGTGGGGCTTGATCCCCAGGCGAAGTACCTCGTCTGGCGCAAACTCTTCGAGCTCAAAGGTCAGGAGGTGACGCAACTCCTCAGCACCCAAAACATGGAGGAGGCGACGGTACTCTGTGACCGCGTCGCGATCATGAATCAGGGCAAGATACTCAGCCTTGACACCCCGGCCCGGCTGATCGCGCAGCACGTTGGTGATACCGTCTGGGAAGTGCATACCGACTTCTGGGACAAGGATAACGTGCGTCGGCAACTGCTTCAAGGCGGCTTTGAGTTTGACGACGCGGGGGACCGCTTTCAGCTCTTTCATGTCCCCACCGAGACCGCCCTGGAGAGCATCGACAGCCTGAAATCCCACCTCAGCCACCGCCCGGCGACGCTGGAAGATGTTTTCTTCAACCTCACCGGCAGGATGCTCCAGGAGTGAGGTTATTTTCGTGGCGCTTCATCCGTGTCTGGCAGCGTAACCGGGACGTTTTCCTGCGGCTCTGGCCCAGCGAGGTGCCGGTAATCATCGCGGAGCCTTTGATCGTGCTGGTGCTGATGGGTTTCGGCATGGGCGCATTCGTCGGTAACATCGGCGAGGTGCGCTATATCGATTACATCGCGCCGGGCCTGATCGCTGCCTACACCATGTTCAGCGCCAGCTTTGAGTGCACCTACGGCAGTTACATCCGCATGGAATACCAGCGTACCTATGACGCCATCATCGCCACCCCACTATCGGTGGAGGACGTCATCGCCGGCGAGATCATCTGGGGCGCTACGCGCGCCACCATCACCGGTACCGCGATCCTGGCGGTGGCGGCGGCCTTCCAACTGGTGCCTTCGCCATGGGCGATACTGGTACCGCTGCTCTGCTTTGTGGCGGGGCTGATGTTCGCCGGCTTCGCGATGCTGGTGACTTCGGTGGCGCCGTCAATCAACAGCTTTAATTATTTCATCACCCTCTTCGTGACGCCGCAGTTCTTTTTCAGCGGCGTTTTCTTCCCGCTGACCAATTTCCCGGCGGCGCTGCAAAAGATCAGCTGGGTGGTACCGCTGACGCCGGTGGTGAACCTATCACGGGCGCTGGTCAGTGGGCAGATGCCGCCGGACAACCTCTGGCAGATCGCGGTTGTCTTCGGCTGGGGGACGCTGCTCTTCCTGCTGTCTTTGCGCATGATGCGGCGGCGGTTGATTGTCTGAGGGTGGGTAGGGACTAGGGGTTCAAGGGGTGAAACCCCTTACAAGTAATTTCCCCTTCCCTTAGATCTGGGGAAGGGGTCAGGGGATGGGGCATCCCAAAAGAACGTAACCTCTTGGTGAAAAAGCCGGGTTGCGGGCGTTACTTGGCGGCGGATTCGAGGTAGGCCAGGACCGCCTCCGCCTCCGCTTCACTTAGCCCGGAGTTCGGCATCTGCAAGCCGTTGTACTCGTCAACCAGCTGTTTCGCCACCGGGTCCTCCGCGATCAGCACTTCCGGGGTCAGAATGAACCTGAGCAACCACTCACGGTCACGCTTTTCGGTGACACCCGACAGGTCCGGCCCGACGCCATTGCCCCTGCCAATGCTGTGACACATCAGGCATTTCTGCGCGAATATCTGCTCTCCGTCGTCACCTGGCGCCGCTTCGCCGTCATGGGACGCCTCGGCCTCCGCCGCCGCCTCTTCGGCTGCCGCGGCGACACCGATGTCCCAGTTGAGGATGAAGGTCACCATGTCACCGACCTCGTGGTCTTTCATGGCGCCGCCGTCCGACTGCCCGAAGGCGGCCATGTCGGTGCCGGGGACGCCGCGGGTGATGACCTTTGCCAGCGCGTCCTCATTCAGCGGGGTCTCTCTCAGGGCGGGGCCAATGCTACCCTGGCCCTCAGGCCCATGACAGGCCACGCAGTCTGTGGTGTAGCGCGCCGCGCCGCGGCCCGCCGCCTCAGACTGGAAACGGGTGGCCGCCCCGGCCTGCCGTTGCGGCTCCGTAGCCCAGTAAACCGGGAAGAAGATGACGATGATCAGGGTCAGGATGAAGCCCAGAATTATGGAGCGCTGCAATTTCTATACCTCTACCGTCTGAGATTCGTCAAAGCCGGAGCGTTGTATCACGGTGCCGGTGTCAACCACCAGCATGCCGTCCTCGATGGTGATCGGGAAGATGTCCATCGGCCGTGGTGGCGGTCCGGCGCGCACCTCCCCGAAGCGGTCGAAGGTGCCGCCGTGGCAGGGACAACTGAACCGTCCATTCGAGGCCAGGCCGTCCTCGCTGGGGTCTTCCGCCACCCAGGGCACCACGCAACCGACGTGGGTACAACTGCGATAGAGCGCCAGAAAACCGGAATCGACGCGGGAAAGATAGAGGCGCTGCTCGGTGAAATAGGAGACGGTGCCCACCGGCATCGCCCGCGCTTCGTCGACGGTGGCCACCGGGATCTTGCTGCCGAAGCTGCCGGCTTCAATTTTGGGCCAGAGCGAAATAATCAGCCCGCCGACCGCCTCCACGCTGAGCACGCCGGCGGCCAGCCACCAGGCGCGCCCCAGGAACTGGCGCCGCGTCACGCCGCCGGAGTTGCCCGTCAAATTCTTAATTGAGGAAATTAATTTTCCCATCTTAATCGCTCTCTCTTCCGGTGAAATCGATAATCGTTAAAAGGGTAGTGCTCCCGGTGGTAAATTCCAGGGCCAGGTCAGGTGCATGCCGCTGCCGCGGAAGAACAGGGAGGTCAGTGTGAGTATGAAGTAGGTCGCCACGAATGCGGTGAACATACCCACCATCATCTCCCGCCGCGAGGGGTGCCAGCGGCGTATCATGAAGTAAAGCAGGGCTATCAGTCCCACCATGACGCCGATGGGTATGATCCAGCTGGGGAATATCTCGGGATCGCTGACGATGGCGCGCACC
>CAZPSW010000207.1:0-2981 GCA_964589255.1 uncultured Dehalococcoidales bacterium | reverse complement strand
CGGCACCGTCTGCGCCTATCCCAAATTCACCCCGCTGCCCTTCAAAGAGGAAGACCTCTGGGACGGCTACCCGGAGGAGACCAACGCACCATACGGGCTGGCGAAGAAGATGCTGCTGGTGCAGGCCCAGGCCTACCGCCAACAATACGGTTTCAACGCCATCTACCTGCTGCCGGTGAACCTCTACGGCCCCGGCGACGACTTTGATCCGGCCACCTCACACGTCATTCCGGCGCTGATCAAGAAATGCCTCGATGCCTCTTGCCTGGGGCAGCCGGAGATCAGCGTTTGGGGTGACGGCAGCCCGACGCGCGAATTCCTCTACGCCGCCGACGCCTCGCGCGGCATCATCCTGGCGGCGGAGAAGTACGACGCCCCGGAGCCGGTGAATTTGGGTTCGGGCCGTGAGATTTCAATCAAGGATCTGGTGCACCAGATCGTGCGGCTGACTGGGTACCAGGGCCGCATCACCTGGGACAGCAGCAAACCGGGGGGCCAGCCACGGCGCGCCCTAGACACCAGCCGCGCCGCCACAGAATTCGGCTTCCGCGCGGAAACGGACTTCGAGCAGGGCCTGAAAGAAACGATCCGCTGGTACCTTGAGAACAGAGCGGCGAACAGAGAGGCAGGCTGATGACAAAACGGGCAATGATTACCGGCATTACCGGCCAGGACGGCTCCTACCTGGCGGAACTCCTCATCGCCAGGGGCTACGAGGTGCATGGCCTGATCCGGCGCGCCAGCACCTTCAATACGGACCGCATCGACCACATCTACCAGGACCTGCACCAGCCGGACGCCAAATTACTGCTGCACTTCGGGGACCTGGCCAACTCGGAACAGATCACCAACCTGATCTATAACCTGACGCCGGACGAGATCTACAACCTGGGGGCGCAGAGCCACGTGCGCGTCAGCTTCGACATCCCGGAGTACACCAGCGATATCACCGGCCTCGGCGCGACGCGCCTGCTGGAAGCGATCCGCCGCAGTGGCGTCAAAGCACGCTACTACCAAGCATCAAGCTCCGAGATGTTCGGCGCCACCCCACCGCCGCAAAACGAGGAGACCTCATTCCACCCGCGCAGCCCCTACGCCGCGGCCAAGCTCTACGCCTACTGGATGACGCGCAACTACCGCGACGGTTATGGGCTCTACGGCGCCAACGGCATCCTCTTCAACCACGAATCACCGCGGCGTGGGCAGACCTTCGTGACGCATAAGATTACCCGCGCTCTAGTTAACATAACATTGGGCAAGCAGGACAAATTATATCTTGGTAACCTGGACGCGGAGCGGGACTGGGGTTATGCCCCGGAATACGTCAGCGCGATGTGGCTTATGCTGCAACACGACGCCCCCGGGGACTATGTGGTGGGCACCGGCGAGACGCATTCCGTGAAGGATTTCCTGAGCGAGGCATTCACCTACCTTGACCTGGACTGGCGGGAGTACGTGGAGATTGACCAGCGCTACTTCCGGCCCACCGAGGTGGTGGCCCTGCGTGCCGATCCGTCAAAGATCAGGCGGGAACTGGGCTGGGAGCCGGCCGTCACCTTCAAGGACCTGGTGCGCATCATGGTGGACGCTGATGCCGAGGCGATGGGCGTCGCCACCAAAGGCGAGGGGCGCGCCGCGGTGGCGCAGAAGTGCGAGGACTGGCACTGCTGGGATGATAATGTTAAGCGCAGCGCGCGCTAGCGCCTGCCGAAAAGCTGGCGCAGTACGGCGCTGAAGGCATTGTCAAAACGCGCCGGGAAGGCCCACCAGGTGGCATCACCACGGTGCCCGTAAAGCCGCAGCAGGGGACTCACACCATTGACCTTGAGAAATGCGTACCAGCCGGCGTCGAACACGCTCATCAGGCGGCGCCGCGCGGCGGCACCGTAACCGTGACGCAGTCGAATGTCATCCGTTTCCTCCATCTGCTCCGCCGCCCTGGCGCTGGACTTCGCGTCCGGGGTGATGCGGAAACCGGCCAGCGGCCCCGCCAGGTAACGGAAGACGGCGCCACCGCGCGCCAAACGCAGGTGCAGGTCATAGTCCATCGCCAGGTCGCAGGTCAGGTCCAATCGCTCGCCCGTCAGCACCGTGCCCCGGTAAAAGGTGGCCGGCTGGGAGAGCCGGTTGCGCCTGAGCAGGCGCTCCAGGTTGAACCGTGGATGGATACGGGCCACCGCGGTGATGCGGCCCGCGTCATCAATGGCGGCGTGGTCACCGTAGATGATACCAGCCTCGGGGTGACGTTGAAACTCCGCGACTACCACCCGGATGACATCACGGCTGAGGTAAACGTCGTCCGAGTTGAGCCAGCCGATGATGACTCCGCCGGCGCGGTCCAGCCCACGGTTGATGGCGTCGGACTGTCCTTTGTCCGGGGCCGATGTCCATTTCAGGTTGTAGCGGTCCTGGTAGCACTCTAAAATCTGTCGCGTTTCATCCGTGGATCCGCCGTCGACGACGATGTGTTCCAGGTTGGGGTAGTCCTGCTGCATCACGCTGAGCAGGGTGGCCTCGATGTAGCGGCCCTGGTTGTAGGACGGCGTCACCACGGTGACCAGGGGGAATTCTCGGCTGGCGGTTTCAGGCATGGCTTAATTCTATTACATGGCACCTCTTTTGCCTAGCCGGGACGCGCCGGGAGTTGACAATGCCCGGCGCGATTGCCATCATGGATTCAGCCGCGGGCCACCGCGGAGAAATACCCACCCTGAGTGTGAAATGGATAAACTCGCCTTCAAGGACATTGGCGCCAACGTACGGCACGGTCTGGAACTGCTGCGCCTGCTGAACTTTGACGCGGGCGCCGCGTTAGGGCCGATTCGCCTGGATATTTCACCCGCCGCGGCCTGCAACTTCCGCTGCGGTTTCTGCGATTCCCACTCCTACCTGAAAGAGGCACATGTGAAGCCGGAAATGCTCAGCCAGGCGGTGCTGAACGACCTGCTGCGGGACCTAAAACAATTGCGTGTCCGGGAACT
>CAZPSW010000206.1:226-2987 GCA_964589255.1 uncultured Dehalococcoidales bacterium | reverse complement strand
GCGGGCCTTCCGCCAGATGGTGACCGGAGCGGAGCGGGTGAATTACCCCATGAAAAGGGTCGGGCAGCGCGGGGAGGGTCACTTCCAGCGTATCACCTGGGATGAGGCGCTGGACACCGTGGCGACGGAGATCAAGCGCGTGCGCGCCACTTCGGGATCCCGTGACATCATGTTCGTTTCCGGCAGCGGTAACGGCGGCAAGATCAACGGCTTCGGCCAGCCAGTGGAAAACCTGCTCAACATCAGCGGCGGCTGCACCTCGAAATGGGGCAGCCCTTCGGCGGAGGGCTCCCGTTTCGCTTCGTTGGCCACCTACGGCACCCTGGAGACGGCGCATACCAGGGAGGACTTATTGAACTCCGCCCTGATCGTGATGTGGGGCTGGAACCCGGCGGTTTCCCTGCACGGCTCGGGCACCCGCCTCTACCTCGCCGAGGCCAGGGCGCGGGGGGCGCAGATAGTGGCCCTGGACCCGTATTATTCGGACTCCGCCGCGGCCTTCGCCGATACCTGGATACCACTGCGCCCGGGCACCGATACCGCCCTCCTGGTGGCGCTGGCCCGGGTGATGCTCCGGGAAGACCTGGTGGACCGGGAATACATCGCGCGTTACACCACCGGCTTCGAGAAATTCGAGGCCTATCTGACCGGTGAGACTGACGCTACCCCCAAGACGCCGCAGTGGGCCGCCGCCATCACCGGCGCCTCGGTAAAACAAATTGAATGGCTGGCGCGGCTGATGGCGACGCGGCGTCCCACCGCCCTGATGCCGGGCTTCGGCCCCGGACGCAGCGCCCACGGGGAACAGTTCCACCGTGCCTGCATCACCCTGGCCGCGATGACCGGTAACATCGGCATCCACGGCGGCGGCGCGGCGGGGCACGGCCTCATCTTCGGGCCCCGCCTGGCGGTGGCCCCGAACCCCCTGGAGGACGCCGCCGGGGAAACATTCTCCGGGTTCGACTCTTCAGAAAAATCCCGTTTCCGAGTGCAGACCACTGAGTTCTGGGATGCCGTGCTGGGGGGGCGCGCCGCCGGTTTCGCCAGCGATTGCCGCCTGCTCTACATCGTCAGTAACAACTGCCTGAATCAGTACCTGAATACGAATAAGGGGCGGCGGGCGTTGGCCAAACCGGAATTCATCGTGGTGCACGAGCCTTACCTTTCGGCGACCGCCAAATTCGCCGACATCCTGCTGCCGGTGACCTCGCAACTGGAAAACGAAGACCTGGCCCGGCCACTCTACCCGGAGCTTTATTACCTGCATTTGAACCCGGCCATCACCCCGCGCGGCGAATCGAAGACGGATTTCGAGATCGCTCGGGAACTGGGTAAGCGCCTCGGGGTGAGCAATTTCAACGGGAAAACGGTGCCTCAAAGCATCGCGGAACTGGTGGCCCGCCCGGAACTGGCCGCCGAAATCAGGGACTACCCACGCCTTAGACGGGAGGGTATCCTGCGTACCGCTGAGAAGACACCGCGGGTGGCCTTCGCGCCGCAGATGGCGGACATTGAGCGGCACCCCTTCCCCACGCCCAGCGGGCGCATCGAGATCTATTCGGAGCGGATCGCGCGCCTGAACCGCGAAGATTTGCCGCCGCTACCGCAGTACCGCCCGGCCTGGGAAGGGCCCGAGGACCCACTGTCGGGGGAGTTTCCCTTGCAACTCATCACGCCCCACGCTAAGCGGCGCGCCAACAGTGTCTTTGACCGCGTCCCCTGGCTGCGTGAACTGGAACCGCAGGCGCTGACCATCAATCCGCGGGATGCCGCCCGCCGCGGTATCGCGGAAGGGGATCTGTTGCGCGTTTTCAACGGGCGTGGTCAGACGCTGGTGCCCGCCCGCGTCAGTGGCCGTGTCATGCCGGGTGTGGTCAGCCTGGACCAGGGCGCCTGGTACGCCCCGGACGGCGCTGGTATTGACCGCGGTGGCTGCGCCAACGTGCTGACACGTGACCTGCCATCGCCGGGGGGTGCTTTCCCCAGCAACACGGCGTTGGTTGAGGTGGAAAAGGCGAAATCGTAACCAGAAAGAGTTGAAGAGACGAAGTCTCTTAATCCAATATCCCCTTCCCGAAACAACAATGTCGTAGGGTGAAACCCTACAAAAATCAAGGGCAGGTGGGCGGGACAATAAGTTAATACGGGCTGATGCTTGGTCCCGTTTTAATCACGTTTCACCTAGGTGCTACCCCCGGTAGCACCCTAGCGTCTGTCAAGTTATTTCTTGGGGGTATCTGACTTGCCCATCCTGACCTGAAGCACATCCCGGGAGAGCCGGAAATAAGACCGCGCTGGATAATAGCCCGCGGGCACGGAGACCGCGGCGTAGACGATACTACCCGGCAGCATCAAAGTGCCCGGCGCGGTGACCGAGTTACAGCCCGTCTCGGTACCGTCACCCAGTATCGCACCCAGCTTGCACCGCCCGGTGTCATGACGTTCACCAGCGGCGGTAAAGGTGATCGTACCACGGGCCATCTTCAGGTTCGCCAGCTTGGTACCCGCCCCCAGGTTGACGCCCCGGCTCAGGATGCTGTCCCCGACGTAGGCGAAATGACTGGCCTTGGCGCTATCGATCATGATTGCGCCCTTGACCTCGGTGTCGTGCCCCACCACGCAGCCATCGCCAATCAGGCAATCGCCGCGGATATACGCCCCCTGGCGCACCTCCGCCGCGTCCCCGATCACAGTCGGCCCCTTGAGCAGCGCCCCAGGCTCAACCACGGTACCGGGGCCGATGATGACACGGTCGTCAAAA
>CAZPSW010000206.1:0-216 GCA_964589255.1 uncultured Dehalococcoidales bacterium | reverse complement strand
CGGGCATCACGATGGCCACATCCCTCTGAGGGCGGTCCCCCTGAAAGGCGCGCACGGTGTTCTTCGGGCCGACAGCACGCACCGTGAGGTCACGGCGCACCACGCCCCCGCTGATTACCGGCGGCTGCGTCACCAGGCCAGCGTGACCGGCCAGCGGCCAGTCCGCGATGAAAAACGAGGCCAGATAGGCCGGCAAACGGTCCAACGCCGTCCAGA
>CAZPSW010000205.1:0-2988 GCA_964589255.1 uncultured Dehalococcoidales bacterium | reverse complement strand
CTCACGGCTGCGGTCCAGCGTGAAATGCTTCTCGATGACGCTGGCCCCAAGCGCCACCGAGAGCGCCGGTATCACCATCCGGGCTTCCGGTTCGGTATGGTCTGATATCCCCACTATGACACCGGGATAACGTTCTTTCAGTGATGTGATACGCTTGAGGTTGGCGTCCGCCGCGGCGGTGGGGTAGCTCAGGGTACAGGCGAGCAGTATCAGGTTGAAATTACCGGCGCCGTACACCGTATCCACCGCCTGGTCAATCTCTTCAGGCGTGGCGGCGCCGGTGGAAAGCATCACCGGCTTGCCGAATCCGGCGACGTGACGCAAGAGCGGCGTGTTCGGCAGGTCACCGGAGGCGATCTTGAAGGCCCCCATGCCGAGTTCGTGCAGCATGGTGGCGCTCTCCAGGTCAAAGGGCGTGGAGAAGGCGATGATACCCTGCTGCCGCGCGTAATCAAAGAGGTGCGCGAACTCGTCGGCGCCGAAGCCGTCGGTACGCTTGAAGTGCTCGATCTGGGATATCACCCCTCCCCGCCAGTAGGCCACCGCATCCGGGGTAGCCATCCGTTCCGCCTTGTAGGTCTGGAATTTGATGGCGTCAGCACCGGCCCGGGCGGCGGCCCGAATCATCTCATCCGCCGTCTCCAAGCTGCCCATGTGATTGCCCCCGGCCTCGGCGACGATGAATACCGGTTGCCCCTCGCCAATGCCTTTACCCTCCACGGTGAGGTGTCGCACTTCACCGCCCGCCAGGCGGCGGTGGCAGATCAACAGGTCCGCCGGGGTGTGGATGTTGGTGCAATCATCGAGGATGGTACCGCACCAGGTAGGGGGTTCCGCGTTCAGGGCACTGCTGCTCATGATACGTAGCGCGCCGTTGCGTCGTCCCTCCCGGTCCACCGTGAAGACCTCGTCGAAGCCGCTCTTGAGAGTGTATTCGATGGCCGCGTTGATGTCTGTCTGGCGGTCCGGGTGGTCCGGCTGGATGCCCACCATGTGGCTCACGCCGATATCCCCGAGGCTGCGTACCGCGTGGCGGTAGACCTCGAGTAGCGGCACGTCCCCGCCGAGCTCCGACCCACGCCGCACCACTTCGGCGCCCGCGCTCGCGGCGCAGGCCGCGATCTCGTCCGAATCCGTGCTGACGAGCACACGGGCCACCCGGTCAAAGGATTTCGCGTAACGCACCGCGCGGGCCACCAGCGGCTCGCCGTCCATCAGGAGCAGGTTCTTGCCCGGCAGTCGGGATGATTCCCCCTTCGCCGGGATCACTGCCACGATCATCTCGCGAACCAAGGGATCAGGCCCTCTCGCCGGTGGGCGGCGTGAAGCGGTGGGGCCGGAAAAACTCCCGTATCCCGGTGATCAGCCGATCCCGCGTCGCGTAGATCACCGGCCGGTAGAAATAATAAGAGTGATTGCCGCCAAGGAATTGCTTCAGGTGATAGAACACCACCTTCCAGCTGCCGTAAAATTCGCGCAGGAACTTCTTCTGGTAATACTCCATGTCAGCCGCCGAGAGTTCGTCCGTCTCCACCACGCTGGTGCCCCAGCGGCGATACTCTTTCCAATCCTGGCAGAGCAGCCTGACGCCGCCGCCCGCCTGCGTCGCCACGTCATAGAGTTCCGTGCCGGGGTAAGGGGTCAGGATGTTGACGCCCACCTTGTACAGCGGCAGCTTCCGCGCGAAATTGATGGAGTCCCGCACCGTCTGGTGCGTTTCGTAAGGTGCGCCCAGGATGAAGCTACCCCGGGTCTCGATGCCAATGTCCACCATCCAGCGGTAGGCCCGCTCGTACTGTTCAAGTTTGGTGCCCTTGCGGTAGCGGTCCAGCACCGACTGGTTGCCGGACTCAATGCCCAGGGTGGTCTTGGAAAACCCGGCCCGGTGCATCTTCTCGAGCAGCTCCCGGGAGAGTGTGTCGGCGCGGGTGAAACAGTAAAAACGGCAACCCAGATCCAGGCGTATCAGTTCGTCGCAGATGGCGATGGCGCGCTTGTTATTCACGGTGAAGGTATCGTCAAAGAAATTGAAGAGTACCGCCCCGGTCTCGCGGTGGGACTTTTCGATCTCCGCGATGACGCTCTCGACATCGCGGAAACGCACCTCTTTCTGGTGGATATGGAAACAGAAAGCGCAGCGGAAGGGGCAGCCCCGCGAGGTCTCCAGCACGTCCGTTTTGACCAGGCCCATGCCGGGTTCCGGGCTCTGGTAATGGTCGTAGTTAATCAAGTGCCGCGCCGGTGGCGCCAGCTGGTTCAGGTCACAGTAGGCGCTGCTCCTGAGCACCCGCTCCCGCGGTCTCTCCAGCACGATGCGCCGGATGCTTTCCTCGCCTTCGCCGATGACGATGTAATCCAGTGCCGGGTGTTCCTCCAGGGATTGCTGCGGGGCGGCGGAAACGTGCGCCCCGCCGGCCATCGTCACCACTTCCGGGGCCTCGGCCTTAACCCGCGCCAGGATGTCCATCGCGATGTGAAATTCCGGCGTTGTAGAGGTGATGCCGACGAAATCCGGCTTTGATGCCATCACCCGGGCGACCACGTCTTCGGCGGGCAGCAGTTCCGACTCGGCGTCGATAATCTCCACGTGGACGCCGGCGGCTTCCAGGGCACTGGCCAGGTACATCAGCCCTAAAGGCGGCTTGATCTCCCGGTTCTTCGGGGTGGCGTCACGGTGGCCCCGGCTCAGCAGGGGGCGGTAAAAACCATAGACCACCGAGGTATAGGCGGGCCGGATAAGGGTTACTCTGGTCTCTGGCAAGGCTAACTCCAAACGACCGTCTCAAATGGTGTCAAGCCTATTTTAACGAATCCGGCGGCGCGGCGCAATTAAAGACCTTCAGTGGCGCCGCGCCATCTCCACGATCTGCCGCGACATGGTATTCAGGAGTTGCCGAGGTGATGCCGGCAAACCGGGCCTTTGATTCAATAAATAGAACGAATAAACGTTCGGAAACGGCGGCCTGACGAGTGCTACCTTACTCAGTA
>CAZPSW010000204.1:0-3003 GCA_964589255.1 uncultured Dehalococcoidales bacterium | reverse complement strand
ACCGCGGCATCTTTGGTTCCCACCTGGCGCTGGTGCTGCGGCGGCTGAGACGCCTCTGCGAGCGCTACGACGCGGCGCCCCGGTTCATCACCTGCTCCGCCACCATCGGCAACCCCGCGGAACATGCCGCCCGCCTGGTGGGGTTACCTTTCGAGACGGTCAGCATCAGCGGTGCGCCCTACGGCGGCAAGGACTTCGTCTTCTGGAACCCGCCGCTGGTGGACGCCACCCGGCACATCCGCCGCAACGCCAACAGCGAGGCCGCCCAGCTGACCGCGGACCTGGTGGCACAGGGCACGCGCACCCTGACCTTTACCAAGAGCCGCCGCCTGACGGAGCTGGTTAATATTCATGTAAAGCGCAAACTGGCCGAGATTGGGGATGGGCTGGCAGACCGTGTGAAGGCCTACCGCGCCGGTTACCTGCCGGCGGACCGCCGCCGCATTGAGCGTGAATTGGCCGGTGGTGAGTTGCTCGGCGTGGTGGCCACCAATGCCCTCGAGCTGGGCATCGACATCGGCAGCCTGGAGGCCACCGTGCTCACCGGCTACCCCGGTTCGATGGCCAGCACCTGGCAGCAGGCGGGGCGCTCCGGGCGGCGGGACACGCGCTCCCTCTCGGTGCTGGTGGGCCTCGACGGGCCGCTGGACCAGTACCTGGTGCAGCACCCGGACTTCTTCTTCGGCGGTAATTACGAGCATGCCCTAGTGAACCCCAACAACCCCTACGTGCTGCGCGGACACCTGCTCTGTGCCGCCTGGGAAACGGCTCTCGGCCGGGCCGACATGGCCGGCTTCGGGGAGAAGGCACCCCGGGAGATCGAAACGCTGCTGGACCAGGGGTTGTTACGGGAGAAACGGGGGCGTTATTTCATCGCCCCGGCCATTTCGGCGCCGGCGGCGCAGATCAACATCCGCTCCGCCTCCGGCCAGACCCTGAACCTGACCGACGACACCAGCGGCAACCTGCTGGAGAACGTCGACTTCCACTACGCCATCTTCCAGCTGCACCCCGGCGCGATCTATCTGCACCAGGGGGAGAGTTACCTCGTCTCAGAACTGGACCTGGCGGAGGGTGCCGCGGTGGCCGCCGCCACCGACGCCAATTTCTATACCCAGGCCAAGGACACCACGGAACTGCATATCCTCAGCGAGATGGCGCGCCAGACGGTGGGGCCGGTGACGGTCTATCTTGGTGAGGTGGAGGTCACCACCACCGTGCTCGGCTACAAGAAGAAGGCCCAGTTCAGCGATGAAGTGCTCGGCGAGGTGGCGCTGGAATTACCGCCGCAGGTCTTCCAGACGATGGGCCTCTGGTTTGACCTGCCGCCGGCCACCATGCGCCAGGTTGAACGTGAGGGCCTGGACCTGGCCGGGGGGCTGCATGGCGCGGAGCATGCCATGATCGCCTTATTGCCGCTCTTCGCACTCTGTGACCGCTTCGACATCGGCGGCGTCTCCACCACCAGCCACCCCGACACGGGGCGCCCCCAGATATTCATTTACGACGCCTGTCCCGGCGGCATCGGCATCGCGGAAAAGGGCTACCTGCTGATCCGGGAGCTCTGGCGCGCCACCCTGGATGTGGTCGAGGTCTGCCCCTGCACGGCCGGCTGTCCCAGTTGCATTCAATCCCCCAAGTGTGGCAATAATAATATACCCTTGGACAAGACGGCCGCTGCCCGCCTGCTTACCGGGCTGTTGGCGAAGGAGCACTGAGCTGAACCTCTTCGAACGTGGTCTGAAACGCAGCAAGGACAACTGGTTCGGCGAGGTGGTGCGTCTCTTCGACCGCGAAAAGATCGACGACAGCGTCTGGGAAGACCTCGAAGAATTGTTGATTTCGGCGGACGTGGGCATGGCCACCACCGGCAAGCTGCTGACCGCCGTCAGGGATCACGTCAAAAAGGACGGTATCAGTGAAGGCGCCGCGGCGAGGGCGGTGCTCCAGGCGGAAATGGTGCGCCTGTTGACGCCACCCGAAAGCCCCGCCCCGGCGGACACCGCGAAACCACATGTCACCATCGTCGTCGGCGTCAACGGCAGCGGCAAAACCACCTCCATCGTGAAGCTGGCGAAGGAGCACACAGAGCGCGGTGAAAAGGTGCTGCTGGCCGCCGCCGATACCTTTCGCGCCGCCGCGATTGACCAGCTCAAGAACCTGGCGGCGCGCATCGGCGTCGAGGTCATCAGCCACCAGCCGGGGGCGGACCCCGGTGCCGTCGCTTATGACGGGCTGGCGGCCGCCATCAGCCGCGGGGTGGGCACCATCATCATCGATACCGCCGGGCGCTTGCACACCAAGTACAACCTCATGGAAGAGTTGAAAAAGGTGGTGCGTGTCACCGGCAAACTGTTGCCCGGCGCACCCCACGAGGTGATGCTGGTGCTTGATGCCACCACCGGGCAGAACGGGCTGGCCCAGGCGCATCATTTCGCCGAGGCGGTGGGCGTCAGCGGCATTTTTCTGACCAAGCTAGATACCACCGCCAAGGGTGGTATCGTGCTCGCCATCAGTTACCAGTTGGGGATTCCGATCCGCTACATCGGCGTCGGGGATGATCTGGATGCGATGGCACCCTTTGACGCCGAAGCCTTTGTCAGCGAGCTCTGTTCGGGTTAACTTGGAGGGGCTTCCGTGACATTTTATTGATTGTTTGGGGTGACCCCATCCCATGAAACAGCGGACGTAATGCAGGAAGTCGGATTTTCACTCGAATTAGAAATAAAGGGTGAGCAATCAAGGTTTTGATGTCGTTCGCCGCCCTTTTTTTATTTTCCGAAGGCAGACAGCTACCCTAGAAAGCCGAAAGGAAGCAAATGGGGTAGGTGGGGGTAGGTGCCCTGGAGTGAGTGAGGTAGCAGATTCTTATGGTCGTTCCACGCAATTCCCTCGAAGCCTAGGAGAAGGATTTGTCTGGCCCCTTGATTTCTACCGCATGGATTGTTTCTAGGCACCCAACGAAGTTATTACCCTCAAACAGAGGAATGAGCATGTTCAGCT
>CAZPSW010000203.1:0-3019 GCA_964589255.1 uncultured Dehalococcoidales bacterium | reverse complement strand
CAGAAGCGCCGATGACGGCGATCGAGTGGGGGTGAAAAACGGCATCAAGATTGGGATATTCGAAGCGCTGCATGGGGTAAACTCTCCTTCGCCGTGATGCTCAGATTATACGTGCGGCAGGCGCGGCTGTCAAATTATACCAACCGTTTGGGAGTGGTGTTTCGAAGGGCCGCAAAATGCCCGCGTGGGCGCCGCGTGAGGGGCCGGGTCAGCTCAGGATGACGCAGTCCTTGAGCAGGATGTTGACCAGGAAACCGTCGTAATCCCCACGCACAGTGATGGTCTGCCCCACCGTCAGCGCCGCCACTTTCTCTTCGTAGGGCGCGCCGGCGCCGGTACAGCGCACCCGGAGCACCCCCTCCGCGTCCGGGGACATCAGCTTCACGTAGGGATTGTCCAGCAGGTCCCGGCCAATGCTCTCCACGACACCGCTGAGTTGCAGGGTACTGCCTTCGCGGGCCTTGTCGGCCTGGGACGGGTCCTGCGTGAACTCCACGTTGAGTTGCTCGATGGTGATACCGAAGGCGGCTTTCGAGGCCGGGGCCGGCTCGACGGGGGCGGGGGCGCCGGGCGCCATTTCGGGGGGTGTTTCCGCCTCGGTGCCGGCCCGTATCGTGGCCGCCGCGGCCTCAACTTCATCCGCATCAATGGGGGCCACTTCCGGTTCCGCGTCCAGTGTTACGAGTTCCGGGGGTGTTTCCACGTCAACGCCGGGCGGGATTTCTGGCATCGTCTCCGCTTCAGCCGGGGTATCAGTTTCGGCGGGGGTTTCATCTTCAACGGGGTCTTCGGCTTCAGCGCTGTCTTCGGCGGCCACTGGTGCTTCCGCCGCCACGGGTAGTGGCTCTACTTCAATAACCTCGGGCACCGCCTCGTCCACTTCTGGTGCCGCCTCGGCTACCGGCGGCAGTGGCGCTAACGGCGGTTCCGCCGCCAGCGGGGGCAGCGGGGGCAACGGTGGTGGCGGCGGCGTGGCCAGAGCCTGGCGCTGCGCCATCAGTTCCAGATAGGAGTCCGGGTTGGACTTGTAGCCGCCGTTGAGCAGAGGATAACCGCAGAGAGAACAGGCCAGGTCGGTGGTACGGGTGGTCTCCTGACCGCAGTTCGGGCAATGTCCCACGTTTACACCCCCAAGACGGTGCCGCCCGGCGCCGCTGTTCCATACTGTAGACGGCGAAGGGTGATTTGTCAATCGGGTCCCCTAGCCTGGAGCGATGGGCCGCCGGTAATGCAAACGCTTTTAAGCCCGGTGCCCGTTGTGCTATAATTCAGGCGTCGCAGGTGTATCTGGTGGCATCCGGCGGCAGCCAGGATACATGCGCCACCGGGACCGGTTTCCGGCAGGTTTAAGCCTAGAAACAGCGTACGCATCCATTCGTGCCCAAAAAGCCGAGGTGAAAATTGACGGTTGCAGCGCCCGCCCGCACCATCGTCCCCCGTCCCGAGTTCCGCCAGGAGATTGCCGACGGCTTCGGAGTGGTGGTCTCCGCCTGCTTCCAGTGCCGGAAATGCTCCTCCGGCTGCCCGGTCATCTTCGCCATGGAGATGCTACCGGACAAACTCATTCGCGCCGTGCACCTGGGCCTGAAGGACGAGGTGCTGGAGAGTAACACCATCTGGGTCTGCGCCTCGTGCGAGACCTGCTCCACCCGCTGCCCTAACGGCATCGACATCGCTCACATGATGGACGCCGCGCGCCAGCTCTGCGTCAAGGAAGGCCGTAAACCGGGCAGTCCGGACGTACCGCAGTTTCACCGCGCCTTCCTCGGTTCCATCCGCCGCCACGGGCGCGTCAACGAGGTGGAAATGGCCACCGAATTCGTCTTCCGCAGCCACGGCATCAAGGGGCTTTTCGGCTACATGGATTATGGCCTGGCGCTGCTGCGTCACGGCAAGATCAAGCTGCCACCGGTGAACCTCAGGGGCAAGGGTGTGATCCGTAATTTTTTCCGGCAGTCCGGTCTTTGAGGTGGGGATGAAGGTCTCATACTATCCCGGCTGCTCCCTGGACGGCACCGCCCGCGAATACGGCGAATCCACCGAGGCGGTGGCCGCCGCGGTCGGTGTGGAGCTCGCGGAACTGGCGGACTGGAACTGCTGCGGCGCTTCTTCGGCGCACGCCACCAGCGACGCGTTGGCCCTGTCCCTGCCGGCGCGCAACCTGGGCCTGGCGGACCGGGCGGGCCATGACGTGATGGTGCCCTGCGCCGCCTGTTATTCGCGGCTCAAGGCGGCGGAACGGGCGCTGGCGGACGGCGTCAGCATCGACGGCGTCGATGGTAGTTACCAGGGTAATTTTCAGGTCAAGCACGTCAGCGATTATTTTTTCCATGACGTTGGCCTGGCGGCGATCACCGCGAAACAGGTGAAAAGCCTTGGGGACTTGAACCCGGTCTGCTACTACGGCTGTCTGGTGACGCGCCCGCCGCGCAATACCGGCGCCGCCGACGCGGACAATCCGGAGACGGTGGACGCGGTGCTCCAGGCGCTGGGCGCCGGCGTGCTGCCCTGGTCCTTCAAGACGGACTGCTGCGGCTCCGGCCATGCGCTGACGCTGCCGGAGGTGGCCCGTCACCTGATCCGCAAGCTGCTGGACATGGCCGCCGAGGCCGGGGCGGACAGCATCGTTTGCAGCTGCCCCATGTGCCATGGCAATCTGGATTCCTGGCAGAACGTGATCAGCGCGGAAACGGGGCAGGATTACCAGGTCCCGATCTTCTATTTCACGGAACTGCTGGGGCTGGCCTTCGGCCACCCGGACGTGGACAAGTGGCTCGGGCGTCACCGTGTTGACCCGCGCCCGCTGCTCAGGGCAAAGGGACTGTTTTAGGAGTGACCGCGGATGGCGAATAAAGGCGGTAACGGCGCGGATACACCGACCGGTGCGGTGATGGTGGTCGGCGGCGGCATTTCGGGAATGCAGAGCGCCCTGGACCTGGCCAACTCCGGTTTCAAGGTCTACCTCGTCGAGGAAACCACCTCCATCGGCGGGCGCATGTCCCAACTGGACAAGACCTTC
>CAZPSW010000202.1:278-3021 GCA_964589255.1 uncultured Dehalococcoidales bacterium | reverse complement strand
TACCGCGGTACGGATGTGACAATCATCAAAATCAAGGGCGCGCGCCATGGTGGCATTGGCCAGCACCACCTGCGGCGCCGGCGCCTTACCACCGTAGACGGAGAGCGAACTTTCCGGTTTGCCGCCCCAGTCGCTCACCAGGTCCGCCATTTCCGGGCAGCCCTCCGCGGCGGAACCGGCCAGGGTCACCCCCAGCGTATCCATGACCGTCTTCCGGGCCGCGGCTATGACCTCGGGCGGCAGGGAGGCGTAATCCTCCGCGGCCACGTATTCAATTAGTTTCCGGGTGGCGTCCACCAGTCTGCCTCCGGGGTGTCACGACACCCTCACTGACCGTTATTCTAGCACCTCGCCGGGGGGTGTGCCCATGGCGGCCAAACCGGTGTCTACAGTGACTGCCGTCACGGAATCCCCGGCGGGAACGGTTTAATCTGAATGCTCCGGAAACCGGGGCCGAGGGACTGTAATGCAAGACGGCGCGAACGGCGGGAAACAGCTGAGACTTATGGGCGCACCGCCGTCGTCACCGGCGCCGCCAGGGGTATTGGCCGTGCCATCGCGCTGGCGCTGGCGGCGCAGGGCGCCGACGTGGCGCTCGCGGACCTCGATCCACCCGTTGATGTGGCCGCCGAGATCGAGGCGCTGGGAATACGCGCCCTGGCGCTGCAAACGGATGTCTCCGATGTCGCCCAGACCGAGGATTTAATAAAACAGACGCTGGCCGCTTTCGGCAAGATCGAGATACTAGTGAACAATGCCGGCGGCCCATCCCCGGAAGGGCGCATCCCCTTCCCCGAAACCACCGTCGAGACCTGGGACCGAATCATCAGCATCAACCTGGGGGGCACGCGCCACTGCTGCCGTACCGTGATCGGGCACATGCTGGCGCGCGGTTATGGTAAGATTGTGAATCTGGGCTCGGTGACCGGTATCATCGGCGGTCCCGGCGCGGTGGACTACAGCGCCGTCAAGGGGGGCATCTTCGGCTTCACCATGGCGCTGGCGAAGGAGGTGGCCGGCGGGGGCATCAACGTCAACTGCGTCTCCCCCGGCCCCATCGAGACGCGCCTCATACCGCCGGACGTGAAGCAGTTGCGGGAGACCCTGACCGGCTTCAACCGCATCGGCCAACCGGAAGAAATCGCGGACACGGTGGTCTTCCTCGTCTCGGATGAGGCCGCCTTCATCACGGGGCAGAATTTCCCCGTCTGCGGACTCTGTAATATTGGAGGTCCCTGAAATGAGTAACGCTATCGCCACCCCTATCAACGTCAAGAAAACGGCGTTGCTGGTGATTGACATGCAGAACGCCCTGGTCAAGGTGGGGGAGGCCCCGGCCGTGATGACGGACCTGATCACCGCCAAGAACGTGATTCCGAACACCGCCAGCGTGATCGCGGCGGCGCGCGCCGCCGGCCTGCCGGTGATCTATTCCGCCCACGTCAAACGGGCGGACGGCAGCGACCACGTGGAGACGATGGCGGACAAGCCGCACCCCCGCAGTAATTTGATCGAGGGCACCCCATCGGCGGCCATCGTTGACGAGCTCAAGCCCGCCGAGGGCGATTATTATGTCAGCAAACGCCGCTCCGACGCCTTCTTCGGCAGTGACCTGGAGATGATCCTGCGCTGCCTGGGCACGGATACGGTGCTCGTCACAGGCGTCGTCACCAACGGCTGCATCGCCGCCACCGTGGAGGGCGCCAACTCCCGTGACTTCAACGTCATCGTGATCGGTGACTGCTGCGCCACCGCCTCGGCGGCGGACGACAGCTATTTCCTGGAGGAAAAGTTCCCGCTGGTGGCGCGCGTGCGCAGCGCCGCCGAAATCGCCGCCGCGATCAAGGCCGCCGCCTGAACGGGTCCCCGGCGCCGGAGGGGTAAAATGACAAAGCCGACGGGTTACCCGCCGAACTTCAAGCCGACCGCCAAATTCACCTGGCTTGACGGTGAGATCGTCCCCTGGGAGGACGCCAGGATACACGTCAGCTGCCCCGCCATCGCCTTTGGCGCCAGCGTCTTTGAGGGCATCCGCGTCTACTGGAACGAGGCTGAAGAAGAGCTCTATGTTTTCCGGCTGGGGGACCACCTGGACCGCCTCGCCAACTCCATGAAGATGCTGCGCCTGACGATACCCTTCAACCGGGAGGACCTTTTTAACGGCGTGCTGGAGATCACCCGCCGCAACGGCTGGCGCGAGGACGCCTACGCCTCAACCTATGCCTACCTGGGCCTGGGGGAGCGCTTCAGCATTGATCCGGAACGGGTTTACATGGGAGCCTGGATCAACTCCATGCGCATGCCCCGGGCGGGCACCGTGCAGACCGGCCTGAACTGCTGCATCAGTTCCTGGGAACGCAACTCGGACAACATCCAGCCACCGCGCATCAAGGCCAGCGCCAATTACCTCGTTTTCCGTCTCGCCTCAGTGCAGGCGCGGCTGGATAATTACGACGAAACGATACTGCTGAACCACGAGGGCAAGGTCACCGAGGCGCCCGGCTCCTGTATCTTCATGGTAAGGGACGGCGTCGCCTGCACGCCGCCGGTGACGAGCAACATCCTGGAGGGCATCACCCGGGAAACACTACTCAAGTTACTGCCCGAAGAACTCGGCATCCCCACTGTGGAACGCACCATCGACCGCACCGAGCTTTACATCGCGGACGAGATACTGCTCTGCGGCACCGGAAAAGAGATCGCCCCGGTGGTCTCGATGGACCGCCACCTGGTGGCGGACGGC
>CAZPSW010000202.1:0-268 GCA_964589255.1 uncultured Dehalococcoidales bacterium | reverse complement strand
GTGACGCGCCGCATCCAAGACCTCTACTTTGACATCGTGCGCGGCAAAGTACCCAAGTTTCGTGACTGGCTGACGCCCGTCTACCACGCCTGAACCGGGGATTTAACTATCCAGCACGGCGGCCGCGATGGTGCGCCTTTGCAGGTCCAGCCCGCCCAGGTAATGTTCCACCGTCCAGGATTTCTGGTGGTAGAGCCAGAGGTCGAAGTCCCGCATGAACCCGACCCCGGCGAAGATGTGCGCCGCTTCGTCCGAAGCGGTGCTGTAA
>CAZPSW010000201.1:0-3024 GCA_964589255.1 uncultured Dehalococcoidales bacterium | reverse complement strand
ATTCGTGCTGGACAATCACGCCGAGGTGAAAGTTGGGTTGACAAAATCACGTGTAAATGTTATCAATGAGTTATCCCCTGAGAACGGCGTTAAACAGTACACCGCGCTGTACCAGAGATGCATCCGCTCACAGGACCACCTTGACAAATGAATTTACCAATCTGACTGGACTCAAACGACGGGACGGTTTTTCGACAGTACCATGACAGGAACCGATCTCAAAGAACTGGCGAACCGGATCCGGCTGCATTCACTGCGCATGATTCACCGGGCGGGCAGCGCACACATCGGGAGCTGCCTCTCGATGGCGGATATCGTGGCGGTGCTGTACGGCACGAACCTGTCCCTGGACCCGGAAAGACCGGAATGGGAGAATCGGGACCGCATCATCATCAGCAAGGGCCACGCGGCGGCGGCGGTGTACGCGGCGCTCGCGGAACGCGGTTTTATGGAGCGCTCAGTGCTGGATACTTTTCATCAGGACGGTTCCAGGCTGGGCGGTCATATCACTCATGATATTCCGGGGGTTGAAGTCTCGACCGGGGCCCTGGGGCACGGTCAAGCCATCGCTTGTGGCATGGCCCTGGCCGCGCGCCACGATAGGAAACAGTACCGTGTATTCGTGGTGATGAGTGAGGCTGAGTGTGATGAGGGATCGACCTGGGAAGCCGCCCTCTTCGCGGCACATCACAGACTGGATAACCTGGTAATCATCATCGATTATAATAAGGCCCAGGGCCTGGGCTTTGCCGCGGAGGTGCTGGAACTGGAGCCGCTGGCCGATAAATGGCGCGCCTTCGGTTGGAGCGCCATCGAGATTGATGGCAACGACGTAACTGAGATCGACAATACGATCAAGCGCCTGCCCCTGGAAAAGGGGCGCCCCGGTGTGATCATCGCGCATACGTTGAAGGGCAAGGGCGTCAGCTTCATGGAGAATAGAATTGAGTTCCACTACAAGCCGCCGGATGACAATCAGTTCAGGGAAGCGTTGAGAGAACTCGGGGCGACAGATTGAGACCGGCATTTATTCAGAGCCTGATACAAATCGCCGAAAAAGACGACGGCGTATTTTTACTCGTCGGTGATATCGGCTTTAATCTGGTCGAGCCGTACGCCAGGAAATACGCGGACAGGTTCATCAACGTGGGCGTCGCCGAGCAGAACCTGATCGGTATCGCGACCGGCCTTGCCCTGAGCGGGAAACAGGTCTTCGTGTACTCCATCTCCGGCTTTCCGGTTTTCAGATGTCTGGAGCAGATTCGTGACGATGTCTGCGCTCACCAGGCAAACGTGATCGTGGTTACCGCCGGCGCCGGCCTGGTCTACGGGACTCTCGGGATGACCCACCACGTCACCGAAGACATCGCGGTGATGCGCGCCCTGCCCGGGATGACGGTGATCTCTCCGGCGGACCCCATTGAGGCCGCCATGGCGACGTTTGCCCTGGCCGCCCGGGGCGGGCCTGGCTACCTGAGGCTGGCCCGCAGCGGAGACCCGGTGATTCATCAGTCACCACCGGATTTCAAGATCGGGAAAGCGATTCAACTGAGGGAAGGGAGTGATGTCACTCTGCTTGCCGCCGGTGGTATCACGGCTAACGTGATGGCAGCCGCCGACAGACTTGTCACACACGGCGTGGCGGCACGGGTGGCGAGCATGCATTCAATCAAACCCATTGACCGGGAATACATAGTTAACTCGGCCAAAGCGACCGGGCTGATCTGCACCATTGAAGAGCACAACGTCATCGGCGGCCTGGGCGGGGCGGTGGCTGAGGTACTGGCGGAGATGCCAGGTGATCGGGCCCGCCTGGTGCGGTTGGGCATCAACGATATGTACTGTTCCGAGGTAGGGACACAGAACTACTTGCTTGACCGGCTCGCCCTGTCAGCAGACGGTATTGTCAACCAGGTCCTGTCTCTCGTCGCGGGCAGTTGAGCTAGAATTGCTGGTATGCGATACATAGCGATCTATGGTCTGGAGGTTCCGGTATCCCGGCTGGGTTTCGGCTGTCTGCAGCTCGGCGGCCACGGCTGGGGCAAGTACTCGATCGACGAAGCCTCAAAGGCCCTCAGCCTGGCGCTGGAAAAGGGCATTACGTTTTTCGATACAGCGCCGATATACGGCCTGGGCCAGTCTGAGGAAATCCTTGGCAGCATCATCCGGGGACGCAGAAATGAAATCGTGCTGGCCACCAAGGCGGGTCTAAGGTGGGAAGAAAAACCGCGCTTTCGGAAGTGGCCAGACACCTCTCCGGGCAACATCGTGGCGGAGTTTGAAGCGAGCCTCCGTAGATTGGGTACCGATTATATTGACCTGTACCAGATCCACTGGCTGGACCCAGGCGTCCCTCTGGAGGAGGCGTTATCCGCGATGCTGGCTTTGAAACGGGATGGTAAGATAAGGGCTATCGGGCTCTGTAACTGCCCGCTGGCACAACTTCAGGAGGCGGTGCGGTATGCGCCCATCAGCAGTGTGCAAATACCCTACAACCTGGTTGACAGAGATTGTGAGAACGGCTTACTGCAGTTCTGTCAGGAGAACGGTGTGGCCGTGATTGCCTACAGCCCGCTGGCGCGGGGCCTGTTGACCGGAAAATACGAGAGCAGCCAGGATTTGCCGCCGGACGACCACCGCAGGCGCCGCGGGGATGCTTATTTCGACGAATCTAGCATGCCGCGTCACCGTGCCGTGCTCGGGCGCGTCCGCGAGCTGGCGGCGCGCCTGGGTAAAACACCGTCACAGGTCGCTTTACAGTGGGTACTCTCCAATCCGGCGGTGAGCGTCGGCATCTTCGGCGCCAAATCTCCGGAACAGACGCTGGAGAACCTCGGCGCGGTTGAGTTTGAGATAGCACCAGACGAACTGGCGTATCTTGGGGGCAAAAAATGCGCGTGAAGAAGGCATTGTTTTATCTGTTCGGGGTGTTCTACAGGAGGGCCACTGGCACCTGGCTAGCCCGTTTGCCGGGTGCCCAGCGGCTTTTCAGTGTCGTCGAACCCCGTGTCTGGGCCTCGGACC
>CAZPSW010000200.1:0-3097 GCA_964589255.1 uncultured Dehalococcoidales bacterium | reverse complement strand
GATGCGGTGCCCCCACCAGAGCTGGCGGCTGATGCACCAGTCCCGGATATTCTCCATCCAGTTGAGATAGACCTTGACGAAGCGCTCCGGGATGATCCTGATGCGCCCGTCGTTGACGGCGGCGATGGCCGGCGCCGCCAGCGGCTCGGTGCGTACGAACCACTGCAAACTGGCCAGCGGTTCCACCACCGTGCCGCAGCGCATGCAGTGCCCCACCGCATGGGTGTGCGGCTCGATGTGATCCAGCTGGCCGCTGGCCTCAAGGTCCCTGACGATGTTTTCCCGGCAGTGGAAACGGTCCTGCCCCTGATAGGGCCCGGCCTCGGCGGTCATCAGGGCGTCCTGGCCGATGACATAAATCAGCGGCAGCTGGTGACGCGCCGCCATTTCAAAATCCACCGGGTCATGCGCCGGTGTCACTTTGACCGCGCCGGTGCCGAAGCCCATGTCCACCGCGGCGTCGGCAATAATCGGTATCGCCCTTTCCACGAAGGGCACCACCACGCGCTTACCGATCATGCCGGCGTAACGCGGGTCCTCCGGGTTCACCGCCACCGCGGTATCCCCGAGCAGCGTTTCCGGCCTGGTGGTGGCCACCGTGACAAGAGCCTGCGGATCGTCCTCATAAGGGTAGCGCAGGTGCCAGAGGTGGCTCTCTAGGTCCCGGTGGTCGACTTCCAGGTCCGAGAGGGCGGTGGCGCAGCGCACGCACCAGTTGATGATGCGCTGGCCCCGGTATATCAGACCCTTATCATAGAGGTTCTTGAAAGTCACCCGCACCGCGTGGCTGGGGCCGGGGTCCAGGGTGAAGGTCTCCCGGTCCCAATCGCAGGAAACGCCGAGGTGACGGTGCTGCAGGCCGATGTTGCGGCGGCAATCCGCCGCCCACTGCCAGATGCGCGCCTCGAAGGCCTGGCGCCCGATGTCATGGCGCGTCTTACCCTCCGCCGCCAGCGCCCGTTCCACCACCACCTGGGCGGCGATACCGGCATGGTCCACGCCGGGCAGCCAGAGGGTGGGCTCCCCGCACATGCGGTGCCAACGCGTCAGGATGTCCTCGATGGTGGCCGGTACGGCGTGGCCGATGTGCAAATCCCCGGTCAGGTTCGGCGGCGGCATGATGACCACGAAGGGGTCCTTGTCCGCGTCCCCACCGAGTTTGAAATAGCCTTTATCCAACCAGAATTGGTACCAGCGTGCCTCCACCGCCGCCGGTTCGTAAGCACGTGGCATCTCCGCCCGTTTCGAAATCTCCGTCATACCGCCGTCTTCATTTCCTCTCCGCTAATACGCCCACGATGCGCTGCATCACGCGCCGCGCCACCTCAGGTTTGGGCAGCACCGGTAATTCCTCGACGACGCCGCCGCGGGCGATGATGCTGACGCGGTTGGTGTCCGCACCGAAGGTGCTCTCCGGCTTGGTGATGTCATTGGCGACGATCAAATCCAGGCCCTTCGCCACCAGTTTGGCGCGGGCACCGGCCAGTAGATCCTGACTTTCGGCGGCGAAGCCGACGCGCAGGAACTTGCCCCTGACCCCGGCCAGGATGTCCGGCGTGCGCTCCAGTTTCAGCGTCAGCGCGGCGTCAGATTTCTTGATCTTCTGCGGGGAGATCTCTGACGCCGCGTAATCCGCCACCGCCGCCGCCATAATCAGTACCTGGCAGCCCTCGACCGCCCGCCGGACCGCCTTTTCCATCTCCGCCGCGGTATTCACGCTGAGCACCGTCATGCCCGGTGGCGGCGGTAACGGGGCCGCCGTCACCAGCGTCACTTCCGCGCCGCGGTTGCGCGCCGCCTCGGCCAGGGCATAGCCCATCTTACCCGAGGCACGGTTACCGATGAAACGCACCGGGTCAATCGGCTCCCGGGTGCCGCCGGCGGTGACCACCACGCGGCAGCCCGCGAGGTCGTCAGTATCCCGCAGGGCCGCCTCGACCCGGGCCACGATGTCATCCGTATCCGGCAGACGGCCCTGGCCGTACCCGCCCGAGGCCAGCCGCCCGGTGCCTGGTTCCAGAACCAGATAACCGCGCTCCCGGAGCGTCTCCAGGTTGGCGCGGGTGGCCGGATCGGCCAGCATCTGGTGGTGCATCGCGGGGCAGATCAGGCGTGGGCCGGTGACCGCCAGCGTCAGCGTGGTCAAAGCGTCGTCGGCGATGCCCTCGGCGATCTTAGCGATGATATTGGCGGTGGCCGGGGCGATGAGCAGCAGGTCCGCCGCCTCGGCCAGCTTGATGTGCTGGATTTCCGGGCTCTCCGGCGCGGTGAACATCTCCGTCACCACCGGATTTTGTGTCAGGGTGGCGAAGACCATCGGCGAGATGAATTCGGTGGCATGGGCCGTCATCACCACCCGCACCGTGGCGCCGTCCCGGGTCAACCGGCTGGCCAGCTCCGCCGCCTTGTACACGGCGATGCCGCCACTGACACCGAGCACGATATTTCTACCGCTGAGCATCTGCACCCCATTTTCCTTAGGTTTTATTCATCTCGTAGATCAATTTCAGACCCACCAGCGTGAGGTGCGGGTTGACCTCATCAATGACGTCCGTTTCGCGCGCCACCATCTCTCCGTAGCCGCCGGTGGCCACCACTCTACCCCGCGTCGGCAGCTCCGCCTGGATACGCTTCACGATGCCCTCCACCAGCCCGACGTAACCGAAGACGATGCCCGAACGCATGGCGTCCGCGGTATTGGTGCCGATGGCGCGCTTGGGACGTTCCAGTTCCACGCGTGGTAATGCCGCGGCGCGGGTGTAAAGCGCCTCCGCCGAGGTCAGGAGGCCAGGCGCGATGGCGCCGCCGATATACTCCCCATCCGCGGAGACGGTATCGAAGGTGGTGGCGGTGCCGAAGTCACAGATAATCACCGGGCCGCCGTAAAGGTGGTGCGCCGCCACCGCGTTGACGACGCGGTCGGTACCCACCTCGCGGGGGTTGTCCATGCGTATCTTGACGCCGGTACGGGTACCCGCCGCCACCACCAGCGGGCTGATCTTGAAATAACGCTGGAACATGTCCCGGAAGACCTGGATCAACGGCGGCACCACGGCGCAGAGCGCCACGCCCCGCACGTCCTCCGGTTGAATGCCCT
>CAZPSW010000199.1:0-3110 GCA_964589255.1 uncultured Dehalococcoidales bacterium | reverse complement strand
TGGTGAACCGGGGTTACAAGGTGGCCATCTGCGAACAGACGGAACGTAGGGACAATCAGCACGGCATCTTTGACCGCGAGGTGACGCGCCTGGTGACGCCGGGCACGCTGATCGAACCGTCCCTGCTCCAGGCCCACGCCAACAACTACCTGGTGAGCCTGGTGGTGACCACCGAGGCGGCCGGGCTGGCCTACGTCGATATCACCACCAGCGAGTTTGCGGTGACGCAGATGACGCTGGAACGCCTGAAGCCGGAGCTGGAGCGCCTGTCGCCCTCGGAGATCATCGTGCCGGAAGGCACCGAGGCCGCGCTGTTGGAAAACGCGGTGGCCCTGACGCCGCTGGACAGCTACGATTTTGAGCATGAAATAGCGGAAAAACGCCTGCTGGAGCACTTCGGGGTGCTCACCCTGGAGGGCTATGGCTGCCAGCATTTACCGCTGGCGGTACGCGCCGGCGGCGGCGTGCTTAATTACCTCGCCGGGACGCAGCGTGCGGTGCTGGCGCAACTGGGTGGCCTGACCACCTATGCCACCGACAGCTTCATGGCCATCGACGCCCAGACCCAGACCAACCTGGAGATATTCAAGGGCGCGCGCTCCGGCGATATCCAGGGCTCCCTGCTCGGGGTGCTGGACCTGACGCGTACCTCTATGGGGGGACGCCTGCTCCGGCGCTGGTTCGGTCAGCCTCTCCTCGACGTGGACGCGCTGGTGGCGCGGCAGGACGCCGTCGCCTGGCTGCTGGAACACGGGCTGGAGCGCAGCCGCACCGTCTCCCTGCTCAGCGAGACGGCTGACCTGGAGCGCCTGGTGAACCGCGTGCGCGGTGGGGTGGCGCTGCCGACGGAATTATCGAGCCTGAAAAAGAGCCTCGCCCTGATTCCCGAGATGCGCCAGACGATTGCCGGCACCGGCGAACTGGACTGGCTCAAGGAGGCCCTGAAACCACAGCGGGAGATCGTGGCACTGCTAGAGGCGGCACTGGCCGACGTGCCCGGCTCCAGCTACGGGGAGGGTAATATCTTTCGCGCCGCCTTCTCTGAGGAACTGGACCAGTTGCAGCACACCACGCGGGACAGCCGCCAGGCCCTAGCTGACCTGGAGCATACGGAAAGGGAGGCCAGCGGCATCAGGAACCTCAAGGTGGGCTATAACCGCGTCTTCGGCTATTACATCGAAATCTCCAATGCGCAATTGTCCCAGGTGCCGGAGCGTTACATCCGCAAGCAGACGCTGACCGGCGGGGAGCGCTTCTTCACCCCCGAGCTCAAGGAATACGAGTCCCTGGTGCTCAATGCCAGGGAGCGTTTGATCGAGCTTGAAACGGAGCTTTTTCAGCGCGTCTGCGCCCAGGTTTCCCAGGCCGCCGAGGGGGTGCTGCAGACGGCGCGCGGCGTCGCCCGGCTGGACGTTTTCAGCGCCCTGGCCGAGGCCGCGGCGCGTTATGCTTACGTGCGCCCGGCCCTGACCACCGATGACACCATCCAGATCAACGCGGGCCGCCACCCGGTGGTGGAACGCAACCTTGAGGACGGCACCTTCGTGCCCAACGAGACGCAGATGGGTAACCGGGAAACGCAGATCATGGTCATTACCGGTCCCAACATGTCCGGCAAGTCCACCTATCTGCGCCAGGTGGCGTTGATTGTGCTGCTGGCCCAGGTGGGGTCCTTCGTGCCGGCGGATTTCGCCATCATCGGCCTGGTGGACCGTATCTTCACCCGCATCGGGGCGCGGGATGACCTGGCGGTGGGGCAGAGTACCTTCATGGTGGAGATGGTGGAGACGGCCAACATCCTGAACAATGCCACCCCGCGTTCACTACTGATCCTCGATGAGATCGGGCGCGGGACCTCAACCTATGACGGTTTGTCGATTGCCCGCGCCGTCACGGAATACGTGCACAATGCGTCCGCGGTGGCCGCCAAGACACTCTTTGCCACCCATTACCATGAGATGGTGGCGCTGGCCGGCTATCTGCCGCGGGTGGCGAACTTCAACGTCTCGGTGGTGGAGGAGGCGGGCAAGGTGGTTTTCCTGCACCGCATCGTGCCCGGCGGGGCGGACAAAAGCTACGGCATCCACGTGGCGCAGCTGGCCGGACTGCCGCGGGCGGTCATCAGCCGCGCCCAGGAAGTGCTCGCCGAACTGGAAGGCGCCGCCGAGGATTCGCGTTCCGGGCGGTGGCGTTACCGCAGCGGCGCGCCCCAGCTTTCCTTCCTTGACCGTGAATCACCGGTGCTGCGGGAGATCACCGCGCTTGAGGTTGACGGTCTGACGCCGCTGCAGGCGCTGACCACCCTCTACGAACTGCAGCGTAAAGCCAAAGAGAACGCGTAAACCCAGGGCTTTGCCATGCGGCTTCAGCCTGCCTTATAATACAGCATACTTTTGCGTCCAGGACGGAGGCCGTGATGGCGGACCCGGAATTTGAATTCATCGAGGGTGGCAGCGTCACTTCACCCACTGGCTTTCAGGCGGGGGCGGTGGCGGCTGGTATCAGCACCGTGGCGGGCAAGCTGGACCTTGGCATCTTGACGTCCGACGCCGGCGCCAGCGCCGCCGGCGTCTTCACCCGGAACAGTCTGCCGGCGGCCCCGGTGGTGCTCGATCGGGAACACCTTTCAAACGGGCGGGCGCGCGCCGTGATCGTCAACAGCGGCGGCGCTAATGCCGGTACCGGCCCCGGCGGTGACGCGGACGCGCGGGAGATGGCGGCGCTCTGTGCGGACAAGCTCGGCATCGAGGCCGGGGAGGTACTTGTTTGCAGCACCGGCGTGATCGGGGAACGACTGCCGATGGACGCTTTGCGACGCGGCGTCGCCGCACTGGAGCTCGCGCCGGACGGTGGCGCCGCACTGGCGCGCGCCATCATGACCACCGACACCGTCCCCAAGACGGCGGCGGTACGCTCTGGCGACGTCACCATCGGCGGTGCCGCCAAGGGTTCCGGCATGATCCACCCGGACATGGCCACGCTATTAGTATACATAACAACTGACGCAGTGATCACACCGGACTATTTGCACAGTGCCCTGGCGCGGGCCGCCGCGGTATCCTTCAACATGGTCAGCATTGACGGGGATACCAGCACCAATGACAGCGTAA
>CAZPSW010000198.1:0-3121 GCA_964589255.1 uncultured Dehalococcoidales bacterium | reverse complement strand
GCACCTGGACGGACGCAAGGATGTGCAGAACATCGAACTGATGACGCTGGCCGGGATGTAGTCCCACGCGAGAGGGTCATGAAGTACGGATATGAAGAATCGGTTGTCCAGTTAGGCCAGCGCCTGGGCGACCTTCCGGACCTGGACCTGCTTTGCGCCCGCACCGGCAGCGTGCTGGAAAGGACGAGCCCGCCGGCGCTGCGGCTGGATTTTCTGAACCAGCGCTACCGCATTCAATGGCCTGACATAACCTTCTCTCTGGACCACAGTAACGCCGAGGTCAGCCTCAAAGACAAGGTGCTGATACTGCATTACCTGATGACCGCCGCCGGCAGCCCGCTGACAGGGCGCGACATCACCTTCCGGGAGGTGCCTGACGGCAGCGGTTATTACGATGTCTTCCAAAAGCGCGCCATCAACCCGTGGCTGGGTCGCTACGGAGAGGACGCGGCGGGATTCCTCCAGGCCGGTGAGGCGCTGGGTGGCCAGCCCGCCGCACCCGGTGACGCCGCGCTGACCTTCCAGGCCTTCGCGCGGGTGCCGGTCATCTTCGTGCTCTGGCGCGGGGACGACGAATTCCCCGCCGACGGCTCCGTTATTTTCGACGCTTCGGTCACGGACTACCTTTCGGCCTACGCCATCACCGAGCTCTGTGAACTGATCGCCTGGACCATGGTACGTGGCGCGGCGCGCGGGCAATCGGGGGGAACATGAGCCAGATCACTCTCAGCATCAATGACCGGCCAGTCACCGTGACAGCGGGCACCAGCTTGCTACAGGCCGCCGCGCAGGCCGGGGTCTACGTGCCCCACCTGTGTCATTATCCCGGCCTGACGCCGCTGCCGCAGGTGGTGCCGGACATGGCCTGCCAGCTCTGCCGGGTGCAGGCTGACGGCGCCAGCGTACTCGCCTGCGATACCCCGGCTACTGACGGCACGAAGGTGGTCACCCGGACGCCGGAACTCATCGCCGCGCTGCAGCGCAACCTGCGGGATATCCTGCGCCGCTACCCCAGTGAGGAGGTCACCCGTGAACTCAAGGAGGCGGTCGTCTTCGCCGGCTTGGTTGATTGCCCTTCGTACGTTGACAAGAAACTGGAAACCCGCGAGGATTCGCCATTTTTCATACGGGATCATAACAAGTGCGTCCTCTGCGAGCGCTGCGTGCGCGTTTGTAGTGACATCCGCGGTGCCGCGGTGCTGCACTTCGCCTACCCCTGTCACCAGGCCTGCCCCGCCAACATCGACATTCCGCGTTACCTGCGCTTGATCGCGCGGGGCCGGCCCGCGGCGTCGTTGGCGGTGATCCGTGAAAAGGTGCCCTTCCCCGGTTCTCTGGGGCGCGTCTGCGTGCACCCCTGCGAACAGGCCTGCCAGCGTGGCCTGGAGATTGACCAGCCGCTCGGCATCCGCATGGCCAAGCGCTATGCCGCGGACCACGGCGGTGACGTTTGGAAAGCGCAGCAGTGGCGGCGCCCCGCCACCGGTAAGAAAGTGGCGGTGGTCGGCGCCGGGCCGTGTGGCCTGACGGCGGCCTTCTACCTCGCCAAGCTGGGCCACGCGGTGACCGTCTTCGAGGCACTGCCGGTGGCCGGCGGTATGATGCGCGTCGGCATTCCGGAATACCGCCTGCCGCGCGATGTACTGGCCGCCGAAGTGAATGAGATCACCGCGGTAGGAATTGACATAAAGTATGATTCACCGGTCAGCGACGTGCCCGGCCTGCTGACCCAGGGCTACGGCGCCGTCTACCTCGCGGTGGGGGCGCATGCCGGTATGAGCCTCAGTGTTGACGGGGAGGACTCTGTGGGCGTGATTGACGCCGCGGAATTTCTGCGTCGCGCCAACCTTGGTGAAAAGGTATCGCTGGGGGAGAGTGTCGGCGTCGTCGGTGGCGGCAACGTGGCCATTGACGCGGCGCGCATGTCCCTGCGGTACGGCGCCAAAAAGGTGACCTTGATATACCGGCGCTCACGCGCCGAGATGCCGGCCAATCCGGAAGAGGTTGAGGCGGCGCTGGCAGAGAACATCGAGATGCTCTATCTGGCGGCACCTTCAAAGATAAACGCGCGCGGCGGTAAACTGAACCTGACCTGCACCCGGATGCAACTGGGGGAGCCGGACCAGAGTGGCCGCCGCCGCCCGGAACCGATCCCGGGCAGCGAATTCGATACTGAACTTGATACCTTGATCGGGGCCATCGGGCAGCGCCCGCAGGTGCCGGACTCTTTCGGCGTGGAGAGGGGACGGGGGGACACCGTGGAGGTGGATGCGGACCACATGAGCACGGCGCGCGGCGTCTTTTCCGGTGGGGACTGCGTCAGCGGCGCGGCCACCGTGATCGAGGCCATCGCGGCGGGGCGGCGCGGCGCGGCGGCGATCGACCGCTACCTCGGCGGTGACGGTGACATCGAGGAATCACTGGTGCCCCCGGAAGAGGCCGGTTTCACGCTCGACGCGGATATATTGGACGAAAAGCAGGCGGTTTACGGACACCTGCCGCCCACCTCTAGGGCCACTACCTTTGATGAGGTCGAACTCGGCATGGACGCGGAGACGGTAGTGCGGGAGGCGCAGCGCTGCCTCAAGTGCTACGTCATCACGCCGCCGGGAGAGCAGGACATGGGGGCCGCCGGTTGCCAGTTCTGCGGCGCCTGCGTTGACGCTTGTCCCAGCGGCGCGTTGCTGGAACGCAGCGCCGTCGACGCCCCGTCACCGGACCGCGTGGTGACCACCACCTGTGGCTATTGCGGCGTCGGTTGCCAACTGCAATACGAGATGGCCGGTGAGCAGGTCATCCGCGTGGTGCCGCACCCGGACGGGCCCGCCAACCGGGGGCAGGCTTGCGTCAAGGGTAAGTTCGGCAGCGACTTCGTGCGCCACCCGGATCGCCTGAAGACACCGCTCTTGAAGCGTAACGGCGAATTCGTGCCCGTCAGCTGGGACGAGGCGCTGTCACTGGTGGCGGAAAAGTTCAAACAGTACCGGCCCGAAGAGATGGCCGTCTGCGCCTCGGCGCGCGGCACCAACGAGGACGCCTACCTGATACAGAAATTCACACGGGGGGTGCTGGGTACCAACAACGTGGACCATTGCGCCCGCCTCTGACATTCTCCCACCGT
>CAZPSW010000197.1:0-3144 GCA_964589255.1 uncultured Dehalococcoidales bacterium | reverse complement strand
CCCGGGGGTTCGGAGGCAGACGCATGCCCTGCGGCTACGGTAAAATCCTTGAAGTCGACCTCTCCACCGGAGAGATCACGACGCGCCCCATCGAGGACGATTTCGCGCGTGATTACATCGGCGGTATGGGCTTCGGATGCAAGATATTTTATGACCGCATCGGGCCTGATGTCGACCCGCTGGGGCCGGAAAACATCCTGGTCTACGCCAACGGCCCGCTGACCGGCACCCAGGCGCCCTGCGCGGGACGCACCGAGATCACCACCCGCTCACCGCTGACGGGCAACATCGGCACCGGCAATACCGGCGGCCTCTGGGGCACCCGACTGAAACGGGCCGGGTTTGACATAATCATTGTTAGAGGCATGGCGACGGCGCCCTGCTACCTCTGGATTGACGACGATAAGATCGAGATCCGGCCGGCGCACCACCTCTGGGGAATGGACACCACCGAGACCACCGATGCCCTGGGCCATGAACTCTCCGCGCAGGCCAAACCCGACGTTTCTGTTTTATGTATTGGCCCGGCGGGGGAGAACCTGGTGCGCTACGCCTGCCCCATGAATGACTACCACCACACCGCGGCCCGCGGCGGCGCCGGTGCGGTGATGGGGGCCAAGAACCTCAAAGCAATCGCGGTGCGCGGCACCGGCCCCGTCAGCGTGGCCCGGCCCGAGGCCTTCCGCCAAGCCGCCAAGGACGCGCGGGACTTTTTGAAATACGCCATCGACGCTTCCGGGCCCCGCTATAATGCCATCCAGGCCTACCAGGACGGCGGTTCATTCCCGCACCGCAATTACCAGTCCGGCGTCATCGCGGGCGGCGTGGCGCAACTGGGGCCGGACGTGGCGAAGACATACTACGCCAGGGAAGAAAGCACCTGCTACGCCTGCCCCATCTCCTGTTTCAGCTTGATGGAGGTGCGGCAGGGCCGGCATGCCGGGGTTAACGCTAGCCGCGGGCAGCACCCCGGCGTGGTGGTGGAATGGGGCGCCAAGTGCGGCCTCAAGGATTTGCCCTCGATCTGGAACTGTAAGGAAATCTGCCAGCGCCTGGGCATGGATTACGTCTCCGCGGCGGGTACCGTCTCTTTCGCCATGGAGCTCTTCCAGCGTGGCCTGATCACCGCCAAAGACACCGGTGACCTGGACCTCAGCTGGGGTAATGACGCGGCGGCGGCGACGCTGCTCAACCGTATCGCCACCCGCGATGGATTCGGGGATTTACTGGCGCAAGGTAGTTACCTGGCCGCGGCAAAAATCGGCGGGGACGCCCCCCGCTACGCCATGACGATCAAAAAGATGGAGATGCACGGGCGGGACCCGCGCTCCGGCTCCAGGGGCTGGTGCGTCGGGGACCTGACCAGCCCACGGGGTGGGGACAACGTCAAGAACACCCACTTCTTCGCCGATGTTTACAACCCGAACTGGGGGCCGGATAAGCTGGACATCTTCTCCGCGGAGAAGGCCGCGATGTACTGTGTGCCGCCAGAGGAAGTGCCCGGTACCTGGGCCGGTAAGGCGCAGATGTGCAAATGGTTCGAGGATCTCTACACGCTGCTAAATTCACTGGGGATCTGCTTCTTTCCGGCCGGCATGAACCTGGCGCTGGGGCCGACGCGCCTGTCGGAACTCTATTCCGCGGGCACCGGCTGGGACCGTACACCGGAAGAAATGATGCGCCTCGCGGAGAAGGTCTTCACCGTCTTCAAGGCCTGCGCCGTGAAGCATGGCTACGGTCGCGCCGACGATACCTGGCCCGACCGTTTTTTCACCGAAGAACTGCCGGAAGGCCCCGCCCGCGGCGCCATACTCTCGCGCGCTGAGATAGACGGGTTGCTGGCGGAATACTATGCACTACGGGGCTGGGATACCGCGTCCGGCCTGCCCACCGCCCAAAAGCTCGAGGAACTGGGGCTTGGGGAACTGGCGCCGGGGATGGCACCGTGACACCACCGTGACACCACGGGACGAACGCTTTTGAGCCAGGACAATGCCAACACTAAGGTGGTCACCACCACCTGTGCCAGCCACTGCGGTGGCTCCTGCCTGCTGCGGCTGCACGTCACGGACGGCATCATTATCCGCATTGAGACCGACGGCGGCGCCGAGCCGCAGATTCGTGCCTGCCTGCGGGGGCGCGGCTACCGCCAGCGCGTCTACGCACCGGACCGCATCCTTTACCCGCTGCGGCGGGCCGGTGAGCGTGGTGAAGGTAAATTCGAACGTATTACTTGGGACGAGGCGATCAGCGCGGTGGCCGGGGAACTGACGCGGGTCAGGGAAAAGCATGGCCCTGAAGCGATATTGTTTCTCTCCATGGCCGGGGACGTGCACAAGCTGAATTCGGGCGCCCGCATCGCCGACGTGCTGGCCGCCGCCGGCGGCTTCACCACCAGCTGGGACCGGCCCTCCTTCGGTGGCGGCATCTACGCGCAGCGGGTAAGCTACGGCACGCACTACACTTCGAATACACGGGACGACCTGGTGAACTCTCGCTTCATCATCCTCTGGGGCTGGAACCCGGCGGTCACCGTCTGCGGGGTGAATACCAACTGGTACCTGGCTCAGGCCAAAGAGGCGGGCGCCAAAATAGTGGCGGTGGACCCGCGTTACACCTCCTCCGCGGCCACCTTCGCCGACCAGTGGATACCGATTCGCCCCGGCACCGACGGCGCGGTGCTGCTGGCGATGGTCCACGTCATGATTGCAGAACAGCTTGAGAATAGGCACTTTCTGGAGACCTATACGGTGGGCTTCGAGCGGTTCCGGGACTACGTTACCGGCGCTGAGGACGGCACCGCCAAAACACCGGCCTGGGCGGAGACCGCCAGCGGCGTGCCCGCGGCCACCATCGAGGCGCTGGCCCGGGCCTACGCTGGCACCAAACCGGCCGCGCTGATGAGCGGCATCGCGCCGGGGCGCACCCCCTACGGCGAACAATATCACCGCATCGCTATCACGCTGGCGGCGATGACCGGCAACGTCGGCATTCACGGCGGTGACGCCGCGGGCCGCGCCTGGGAAAGCGTCATCGGCGGTTACCCGTACCAGATGTCTTCCAGCAGCGGCGTCATCGATACGGACAATCCGGTGGACCAGGCGGCCAAAGAACCCCCGCCCGGCTCCCCCTGGCGCTACCTGC
>CAZPSW010000196.1:1236-3148 GCA_964589255.1 uncultured Dehalococcoidales bacterium | reverse complement strand
GTTGTGAATGTCCAGCTTGTCCATGATGTTGATGCGGTGCCCCAGCACGGTGCGTACGCTGATGTAGAGCATCTTTGAGATGTCCTTGCTGGTATAGCCTTCGGCCACCAGTTTCAGGACGTCCCGCTCCCGCCCGCTCAAGCGTTCGAACTTGTCTTCCAACCCTTGGGTCTGTACCGCCTCGCGGTAGTCGTCAACCACTGTTTTGGCCACCTCGGGATAGAAATAATAGCCGCCGTGGTGCACCGCCTTGATGCCCGCGATGAGTTCCGCGCTGATCGCCTTTTTCAGCAGGTAACCCGCCGCCCCGGCCTTGATCGCGGAGAGCACGTATTCCTTGCCGTCATGCTGGGAGAGGATGATGATCCGGGTGGCGGGGTGTGACTTGGCGATGCGCCGGCTGGCCTCGATGCCGTCCATGATCGGCATTGAGATGTCCATCAGCACCACGTCCGGCCTTAATTGGAGACCAGTTCCAGTGCTTCCTTGCCGTCATTCGCGGTGTCCACCACCTCCAGGCCGTCTGAGATGTTGAGCAGGGCCTTGATCCCCTCCGCGAGGATGGCATGATCGTCAACGATGGGTACCTTAATCTTATCCATTTGGCTGACCGTCCCTTCCCGTGTGCAGTCTGACTATTCGGGGCGGTGCGTCATTTCCGCTTTCAGGGCCTCGACGTCACGGCTCAGGCGGCGCTGGCGGCCGGCGATGAACCAGATGTAACCGAAGAGCCCCAGCCAGACAATGATAAAAGCGGCGAGCAGAAAACCCAGATTCTCCATGACGGCTTCCTAGCGGGAATCAAGCCCCGCGCTGATTTTGATTTCCCGGACGGCGTCCTCGGTCTGGCGCAGCGCCATGCGCCGGCGTATCAGGATGGTGTAGAGCACGGTGAAAGCGAGAATGTTCACCAGCAGCGTCGCCAGCATTGGCGGCGCCAGCCCGCCGCTGAAGATCACCGGGCTGGGGTGCTGCGTGCGCCAGAGGGTGATCGCCAGCGCCACGATGGGCACGTCGATGAAGCCCACGATGCCCACCACCGCGCTGAACCGGGAGCCGTGCTCCGAGTCTGGAGCGTAGGAACGCACCAGCAAATAGGCCACGTAGATCACCCAGAGCACCAGCGCCGATGTCAGCCGTGGGTCCCAGGTCCACCAGACGCCCCAGATCGGTTTCGCCCAGATGATGCCGGAGATCAAGAAAAGGGTAGTGAAGACCACGCCGACCTCTGCGGCGCTGGCGGCCAGCAGGTCCCAGCGCTGGCTGCGTTTCCAGAGGTAGCGGATGCTGGCCACGAAGACAATGAAGAAGGACATGAAAGCCAGCCAGGCCAGCGGTACGTGAAGGTAGAAGATACGCTGCACCACTCCCATGGTGGCCTCGGTGGGCACGAAGGCGAAGATCATGTAGAGCGCGCCCACCATGAGCGCCGCGCTGACGCCGATGTGCAATCTGTCGAGGACGCTGCTATTGAACATGTCTCACCCCTATTCCTCAATCACGAAGGCGAAGATGTTAAATGATACCACTAAAAAGATGGCGTCGAAAGCCGCCAGTATCTGCAGCCACATAGACATCCCAGCCCAGGAGCCGCCGGCCAGGGATATCGCCGTCGCCGAAACGGCGGCGATGAGCACCGGCACCACCACCGGCAGGAAGAGGATCGGCAGCACCAGTTCGCGGGCCTTGGTATTCACCGCCAGCGCCGAAAAAAGCGTGCCCACCGCCACGAAACCGATGGTGGCCAGCACCGTCACGGTAATGATCTCCAGGGTGATTACTGGCAGGTTGAAGAGCACCATAAAGATGGGCAGGGCCACCGCCTCGATGACAACCATGAAGATTAGGCTGCCCAGCATCTTGCCGGTATAGATCACGTCACGGTTCACCGGCGCCGCCAGCAGGCCTTCAA
>CAZPSW010000196.1:0-1226 GCA_964589255.1 uncultured Dehalococcoidales bacterium | reverse complement strand
TGTCGGTCAGCTCGGTCAGCAGGGTCTCCCAGCAGGTGCGGTTCAGGCTGAGCACCCCGGAAAAGGCGAAGGTGACCCAGATCATGCCGGGCGCCACCAGGATCATGGTGATGCTGCCGGTGTCAAAGGCGAAATTGAAGATCACGATCACCAGCAGGGTGAAGACGAGCACCGAGGTAATGATCTCCCGCGCCCTGAACTCGGAACGCACGTCCTTCCAGGTGATGGTGAATACCTGACGCCAGAAGTTCACAGAACGGCCTCGGTGTGGTCGGCATAGGCCTGGCGGAAACTTTCCGGGCTGAGGTCATTTTTCGGCGCCTCGAAGACGACGCGGCCCCGGCTCATGATCACCAGGCGGTCCCCGCGTTCAAAGCCGCGCTCCAGGTTATGCGTCGTCATGATCAGAGTACGCTCCCGGTGGGCCTCCGCGTCGAGCACTTCCCAGAGCATCGTCATGGCCTGCTGGTCCAGGCCCGTTTCCGGCTCGTCGAGCAGGATGATCGAGGGTTCGGGCAGTAAAGCCCGCGCGATCGAGACACGCTGCTGCATCCCCCGCGAGAGGGTGCTCAGCCGGCTCTGTAGGCGCGTCTCCATGCCCACCGTCTTGACCAGTTCGCGGATGCGCGTGTCCATCTGCGGCACGTCATACATGCGCCCGTAGAATTCCAGGTTTTCGTAGATCGTGAGGTTGCCGTAGAGGAAAGTGTGGTGGCTCACCAGGCCCAGCAGGTGACGTACTCTGGCGGCATTCCGCTGCATGTCCAACCCCTGGACGGTGATCTGTCCCGCGGTGGGGTTCATAATGGTGGCCAGTATTTTCAGCAGGGTCGTCTTGCCCGCGCCGTTGGGCCCCACGATGACCACTGATTCCCCCTGGCTGACCTCGAGGTCAACACCGCGCAGGGCAGGGAAGACGTCGAAGGTCTTGGTCACCCCGGCCACCCGCACCGTCGGGCTCTCACCCCCCGCTCGTGGTGTTGCGTTCATGCGTCTGCCTCCGGGGCCGCGGTTTCGCCGCCGGGGCCGGTGGACCAGTGATGGGGGTAGCGCCAGCGCCAGAGGAGGATGCAGACGGTGCCCGCCGCCAGTATTAGCAGTGCCCAGACCCAGGCCCCGATCTCAGGCGGTGGTGGGGTGATTTCCAGGCGTATCGGTAGCGTCTCTTCGGCGGCGATGTCCTGGCCACTGTAGAGCAGGTAGCGGTTTTCCTCAATTTGCAGCGG
>CAZPSW010000195.1:0-3149 GCA_964589255.1 uncultured Dehalococcoidales bacterium | reverse complement strand
GCCTTCGATCTTGTCCGGGGGCAGTTCCAGGGCCGCGGCGTAGACCGTCTTCATGCGCGGCGGGGCTATTTTGGGCACGTTGTTGTCGATCTTGTACTGCTCCCAGAACTCGATCCATTCCTCGTTTACCGGCGTCACTTCGATGTCGGCCTCATCCGCCAGCTTGATGGCGGCGGCGTAGGCCGTGATCAGCGCGTTGATGGTGTCCTGGTTATGGAGGTCCATCTCCTCTGTCCAGACGCCCTTTTCCTTGAGGTATCTGACCAGGCCCTCGTGGGCGGGCACGTAGGTTATATCCAGGGCCTGCAACAGCAGTTCCAGGGTCATGAACTTGTTGGTGGCGTAGGTGTCCTTGTAGGCGTCGTAATTTTCATCGAGCCACTTCACGTAGTGGTAGACCAGGTCCGGGTCAGACGCCTGCCGGGTGATGGTGAGCTTGTGCGTCACCGTGCCCCAGACGCCGACCGCGCCCTCGGGGCCGACCGCGATGGGCCCAAAGGTGGTGCCCGGAATGTATTCGTTGAGGCGCTTCGCGCCCTCGGGATCGGCTTCCGAATTGAGTTCCAGGAAACGGATGCCGTGCGGCGCCGCGGCGGCCTCGAATATCATCGCGCTGATGGGGAAGAAGAACATCACGTCAGCGCGGCCGTCGGTGATGGCGCGCACCGCTCCGGCGGTGGTGCCGGCGTCAAACCAGAAGATGTCCTTTTCCGGGAGCTCGAGCCAGTGGAGATAAGCGCGCGGCCAGCGCAGGGTGGAATCCTTCATGTCCCAGACCGCGATGCGGGTGCCCGGGCCAATGTCATAAATGGTCTTGATGTCCGAATCTCCGCGCACGAATAAACCGGAATTGGCGAGGTCTGATATCCAGAGCACGCTGATGGGATAGGGGCCGCCGTCACGGGTGGCAAAGTCCTCCCGCGCTTCCATCATCGATCCCAGGCCGGTCTTGTCCACCAGGCCGAGGAACATTTCGCCGTCCCGGATCAGTTGGCCCTGCCGCGCGGGGCTCGCCTCGGGGATGATGCGGATCGTCATGCCGGTATCCTGCTCCATGATGGAGAGGAAACTGGCCAGCTTGGGCACCCCGGAGGTGCCGATGGCGGCCACGTGCAGGCGGTCCGGCCACTGCCACGGTGCCGTTGACGGCGGTGGTGTCGGTTCCCCGGACGGTGGCGTTGGCGTGGCGCCCGCCGGTGGTGGTGGCGTGGTACCGCCCGTCGTCGTCGGCGGCGTGGGCGCCGGGGTGGGCACGGACGCCGCAGGATTGGCGCAACCGGCCAGTATCACCGCCCCCAGCAGGGCCAGTAATACGCTCACGGCGACCAGCTTTATGATGATCGCTTTCATCAGGATTTTCTCCTCACCGTCGGGCCCACTTCCACGCTCGATAAGTAGATATACCACAGGCCTGATGAGGTGTCAATCGTGCCCGTGCCTGACGCGTTCCCTTTTCGTTGGTAATTTCTTTTGCACGCGGCGCTGTTCGCGGGCGCAGGCGTGGGGAGGGGGTGGTATCGGGCCGGAGCGTGTCTCTGCGGGTGACGCCCGCGCGCGGTCAGGCCCTGACGCCGTAGGGCGCCGTGTGTTTCACCTTGGTGGCCTTCCGTGCCCTGGCCGGCGGTGAGGCCGCCTGGGCCGCACCCGTGGTGGGCAGGCTGGCCAGGTGTACCCAGTGCGCCAGGTCATAGTTGATGTTGGCGGCTTCCGCCGGGGTTTTTCCCTTGAGCACCTTATGCGGCCGGAGGAAGTTGTAATGCACCCGGAAGCCGTCGTTGAACTTGAGGAAGGTATCAACGTCACGGAAGCCGCTGAGCACCTTGGTGCGCTCCTTCAGCTTGCCGTGACAGGGGCCGCTGAGGTCCGCGGTGGCGCGGATGTCCAGCGGCGGGGCGGGACGGCGGTCGGTACCAGCCCCGAAGGCCAGCACGTTGGAGCCAATATACGAATCGGCCTTGCCGGTCATCACCGTCTGCGGTCTCTTGCCGGCCCGCGCGCAGGCCTGTTCCATGACCAGTTTGGCATCGCTTTCCGACCGCGTGAAGGAGACCATGGTGGCCAGCAGGAAACGCGTGCGCGCGTCAATGATGTCCCAGAGCCAGACCTTGCGGTGCTTGTCCAGGGCCAGCATCGTCTCGTCGGCGATCCAGGTGGTGCTGACCTCTGGTTGGGCGTGCCGGAAATAGCTAATGGCCTTGGTGGTGAATTTGTTGACCCAGTCAAAGACGACGTGCTTCGAGGGGTGATAGTCGTACTTCTCGCCCAGGTAATCACAGATGTCCTGAATGCTCAGGCCCTGGAAATAGAGGTCCAGCGTCAGGCTGACGTACTCCGCGGGCACTCTCATGCGAAAGGGGTCGGAGCCCCCCTTGACCTTCTTCTGACAGGCATGGCACCAGTAAAGCTGCGTACCCTTGTACTTGCCGTATTTCACCAGCAGATTGGAGCCGCAGTGCTTGCACTTCAGGACCGGTTCTGTTGAAGTTGGTACCATCTGCTCACCCCCATCCCCGCAACCGCGTTGGCGACCGCTTCAGAGCCTGCGAGCCGCCGAAAATACCGTTTTCGCGGAGACCCCGCGACGCCATGACTTTATCATTTTCCGGGGCCACCGGTCAATTCAGTCAGCCTCGATCCGGCGTACCGCCTGGAAGGCCGCCCAGACCGCGTCGATGACGCGTCCCGGCTCTTTACTGTCCCCGACGTTGAAGACGCCGTCGCGCCGCGCCCCGAGCTGTTCCGCGAGGGCGTTCTGCGGCAGCATCAGGCTGGCGTGGACCACCGCGTCGGCGGGGATTTCCAGCGTCTCGCCGTCCCGGTTGGCGATGACCGCGGCGGGCCCGATGCTAACCGGCACGGTACGGAATATGATGTTGACGGCGGCGTCCCGCATCATGTGCAGCAGCATGCCGCGGTTGGCGCGCATCTCCACCCTTTCCGCCAGGCCCTCTTCGGGGTAGGAGAAGGTGAAGTCCACCGTCTTGCCAAGCCTGCTCAGGTGGACGGCGGTCTCACAGCCGGTGACGCCACCGCCCATCACGGTGACTCGCTGGCCGGGCACCGGGACGCCGTTCAAAACGTCAAGCGCGGAGATCAGCGGTATGCCCGGCCCGGGCTTTAGTATTGGCGGGCCCATGACCGCCCCGGTG
>CAZPSW010000194.1:0-3160 GCA_964589255.1 uncultured Dehalococcoidales bacterium | reverse complement strand
CTATGGCCGGCAGCGACGCCGGAGCCATTCAGACCACCGCCATCCGGGACGGTGACGACTACATTTTGAACGGCACCAAGCAGTTCATCACCAACGGCGGAGACGCCGAGACCTATACCGTGATCGCGCTCACCAACCCGTCCAAGGGCGCGCGCGGCGCCAGCGCCCTGATTGTGGAAAAGGATACTCCCGGTTTTAGCTTCGGCAAGAAAGAACGCAAGATGGGCCTGCGGGCGTCATCGACGCGGGAACTGATCTTCAAGAACTGCCGCGTCCCGGTGGCCAATCTGCTGGGTAAGGAAGGCGCCGGTTTTATCTACACCCTGAAGGTGCTTGATAAGTCCCGCCCCGGCGTGGGCGCACAGGCGGTGGGCATTGCCCAGGGCGCCCTTGAAGCGGCGGTGGAATACGCTCGCGAGCGCCATCAATTCGGACATCCGGTGATCGCGCAACAGGCGGTGGCCCACATGCTGGCGGATATGGCCACCCAGGTGGAAGCGGCGCGGCTGCTGGTCTACCAGACGGCGCGCACCATCGATAGCGGCGCCAAAGATTATACCGAGGCTGCCGCCATGGCCAAGGTCTTCGCCTCGGACACCGCGATGCGGGTTACTACTGACGCGGTGCAGGTCTTCGGCGGGCCGGGCTACATGAAAGACTACCCGGTGGAAAAAATGATGCGTGACGCCAAGATCACGCAAATCTACGAGGGCACCAACCAGACGGTGCGCAATACCATCGCGCTGGAACTGCGCAAGCGGAAGGGAAAGCGCGCATGAACGTCGTCGTCTGCCTGAAGCAGGTGCCGGAAACTACCAGCGTCAAGGTCAACCCGGAGACCAACACTCTAATCCGGGAGGGTATCACCAACGTCGTTAACCCCTTCGACAGCTATGCCCTGGAAGAGGGCGTCAGGCTGGTGGAACGTTTCGGCGGCAAGGTCACCGCGGTCAGCATGGGGCCACCCCAGGCCGAGACGATCCTCAGGGATGCCATTGCCGGCGGCGCCGACGCGGCGATATTGGTCAGCGACCGCGCTTTCGCCGGGGCGGATACGCTGGCCACCGCCCGCGCGCTGGCCGCCACGGTCACCAAATTGGCCCCGGTTGATCTCGTCATCACCGGCCGCCAGACTGTCGACGGGGATACCGGTCAGGTAGGACCAGAGATGGCGGAAATGCTCGGCGCCGCCTTCGTGGGTTACGTCAGCGCCGTGGAGGACCTCACCGGGGAAGGACGGCTGCGCCTGCGGCGTATGCTCGAGGACGGCTACGAGGTACGGGAGACACCGCTGCCGGCCGTCATCAGCGTGGTCAAAGAGGTCAATACACCGCGCCTGCCATCCCTGCGCGGGCAATTGAAAGCGAAAAAGGCGGAACTGCCGGTCTGGGCGATCAGCGAACTCGAGATCGACGCTTCACAGGTGGGCCTTGACGGTTCGGCGACGAAGGTGGTCAAGGTCTTCTTCCCGCAGCGGGAGAGCCATGCCGAAATGCTTGAAGGTAACCCCGAAACACAGGCGGCGGCGCTACTCTCACACCTGGAAGCGGAACACATCATATAACGGAGTGAACCCTGGGTATAGAATTTAAATATGATGAGTGCACCGGTTGTGAAAACTGCGTGCCGGTCTGCCCCTTCGGGCTGCTCGACGTGGTTGACGGCGTCGTCACCCTGGCCGACGGCTGCACCCTCTGCGGGGCCTGCGTTGACGCCTGCGATTTCGAGGTCATCAGCATCGAGGACGCCCGCGCCGCCGCTGCCGCGACCGATGATTACAAGGGCGTCTGGGTCTTCGCCGAGAGACGCCGGGACAGGGTGCGGGACGTCGCCTTCGAACTGCTCGCCAAGGGGCGCGAACTGGCCGACGCCCTGAATACCGAGCTGGCCGCCGTCTGCCTCGGTGAGGCCAGTGACATGGAGACGCTCTTCCAACACGGCGCGGACAAGATTTACCTGGCCCAGGGCGAGGCCTTCGCGGAATTCCACGAGGACACATACGCCGCCGCGCTGACGCGGCTGATCCGCGAATACAAGCCGGACATCGTGCTGGCGGGGGCCACCGCACAGGGGCGCGCCTTTGTGCCGTCCACCGCGGCGCAACTCGAGACCGGTCTGACCGCGGACTGTACCGGCCTGGAGATTAGCCCGGAAACGAAACTGCTGGAGCAGACACGCCCCACCTTCGGCGGCAACATCATGGCCACCATCATTACCCCGGCGCAGCGCCCGCAGATGGCCACCGTGCGCCCCCGTGTCTTCAAGAAGGGGACGCCGGACGCGTTGCGTCAGGGGGAGATCATCCGCGTTGATGCCAGGGACATCACCCCGCGCGGTACTTTGCTTGAGGTCATTGCCGACATCAGCGAGAAGGTGAACCTCGATGAGGCCGAGGTGATTATCTCCGGCGGGCGTGGCCTGGCTGGCCCTGAGAATTTCGCCGTGCTGCGGGAACTGGCAGACCTGTTGGGGGCGGCGGTGGGCTGCTCCCGCGCCGTGGTTGACGAGGGCTGGCTGCCATACGCGCACCAGGTGGGGCAGACCGGCAAGACCGTCTGTCCCAAGGTCTATATCGCCTGCGGCATCTCCGGCGCGGTGCAGCACCTGGCCGGGATGCAGACCTCGGACATCATCGTGGCGATCAATGATGATCCTGGCGCGCCCATCTTCGGCGTCGCCAATTACGGCATCGTCGGGGACCTCTTCAAGGTGGTGCCGGCGCTGGTGGCGGGTCTTAAAGCGCGCTAGATCCGCGTCTGCATTTCGCATACGCCTGACGGGTCAAATAATCCGGCACCACCGCCGCGGTTTTCATGTTGTCAGCCTGAGTGGTGAAATCGCCAACGCGATACGTGGACTTTACCCGCGACCCACGTTTACATAACATTGCCACAACGGGTGATTCTGCGTGCTATAATTAAGACAGGGAGTATAGTTTGGATGGTAGTTTGCAGATCAACGTGGCCCAACTCCTGAAAGACAGCATCGGCGCCAACCGCGCCTTTCAGACCCGGGCCTCGCTGCAGATCGGGGCTGACGCCGCGGAGGTTGAACTGCGGGCTGAGTTGACGCGCATTGACGGCGGCGTGCTGGTAAAGGCGGCGGTGGCTACGGATCTGCCGGTGGCCTGCGTGCGCTGCCTCGAGGACTTCCCCTGCCA
>CAZPSW010000193.1:837-3185 GCA_964589255.1 uncultured Dehalococcoidales bacterium | reverse complement strand
ATGCTCTCCAGCACCGCACCGACGCCCATGCCGCCCCCGCCGCAGATACCGATCAGTCCGTACTGCACGCCCCGCCGCCGCATTTCGTAGGCCAGCGTGGTCACGATCCGGGCGCCGGTAGCGCCGACCGGATGCCCCAGCGAGATGCAGGAGCCGTTAACGTTGATCCGTTCGTGGTCCGCTGTCGTGAGCCCCAGTTCACGCATGTTGGCCAGGATCTGCGCAGCGAAGGCTTCGTGCAGTTCGATCAGGCCGATCTGCTCCATGCCCAGGCCCGCGTTCTCAAGCGCCGCCGCCACCGCCGCGCTGGCGGACCGCCAGGTGGACCGGGGGTCGGTGCCGCGGAAAGCGAAGGCCTTGACGCGGGCCATGCCCTCGAGGCCGAGTTCTGCCGCCCGGGACTCCTCCATCAGCAGGCAGACGGCGGCGCCGTCATTTTCGCCCGATGAATTACCCGCGGTGCAGATACCGCCGAGCACCGGCTTCAGTTTGGCCAGCTTTTCCTCGGTGGTGTCCGGGCGGGGGCGCTCGTCGGTGTCGAATACCACCGCCTCGCCCCTGGCCTGCGGCACAGTCACCGGCACGATCTCCTCCCGGAACCGCCCTGATGCTATCGCCGCGCAAGCGCGCTGGTTGGAGATGAAGGCCCAGTAGTCGGCTTCTTCCCGTGAAATACCGTGTTCCGTGGCCGCCGCTTCCGCCCAGGTCATCATGGTGGGTATCTCGCCGAAGCGCGCTATCGGCTGTGACATCACGCGGGCGCGCTGGATACGGTCATACAGGGGCAGACCCCAGCTGGCCAGGCTGCCGTGGCCGCGCGGCATGTCCCCGCTGCCGCCGAGGGACCACCGGATGTCCCCGGCGAGGTAAAATTCCACCGTGCTCATGCTTTCCACGCCCCCGGCCACCATGGTGCCCATCTGTCCGGCCTGTATCAGGGTGTGGGCCAGGCAGACGGCGTCGAGCCCGCTGGGGCAGCGACGGTCCAGCGTCAGGCCCGGCACCTCCACCGGCCAACCGGCACTGAGCAGGGAATTTCGGGCGGCGTTGACGTATTCACCGCTCTGGTAATTCTGACCCATGATGACCATGTCTACCTGTTCCGGGCGGATACCGCTGCGCTCCACCAGGCCGTTCAGCACGGTGGCCGCCAGGTCATTGGCCTTCACGGTGTGCAGGCTACCGCCGAAGTTTCCGATGGCGGTACGCACGGCGTTGACAATAATCGGCTGATTCACTTTCCCTCTCCTTGTCCGGACGCTATTCTCCGGTGAATTCGGGCCGGCGCTTTTCCAGGAACGCATTGATACCTTCCCGGGTATCGTGGCTGCTGAAGATGGCAGCGAAACCGTCGCGCTCCCGGAGCAGCCCGGTGGCCAGGTCCCCGTGCAGGCCCTGGTTAGTGAGGCGCTTGAACTGGCGGATCAGTAACGGGCTCTTCCCGACGATGGCGCCGGCCAGCCGGTTGACCTCCGCCGCGAGGTCGGCGGGTGCCACCACGCCGTCCACCAGCCCCCAACTTTCCGCCAGGGCGGCGTCAATGACCTCCCCGGTATACATCATCCGTTTGGCCCGGCCCGGCCCGATGAGGCGGGGCAAACGCTGCGTGCCGCCCCCGCCGGGAATCAGGCCCACTTTGATCTCGGGCAGGCAGAAGGTGGCGTTGGCGGCGGCGAGACGTATGTCGCAGCTCATCGCCAGTTCCAGGCCACCGCCGAAGCAGTAGCCGTTGACCGCCGCGATTACCGGCACGGCGCAGTCCTCAAAGTCGTTGTAAAGCTGCTGTCCCAGCGTGCGCACGTATTCCGCGATCTCCCCCGGGTCACGGCCCTGGAACTGTGAAACGTCCGCCCCGCTGACGAATGATTTCTCCCCCGCCCCGGTGACCACCACCACCCGGACGCCCGCGTCCGCGGCGACGCGGTCCAGGACATCCCGTAATTCCCGCCGAGTCTCCAGGTTCGGCGCGTTGTGCATCTCGGGCCGTTTGATCGTGATGCGGGTGATGCCGCCGGTCTCCTGCTCAAAGATAACGTTCTGATATGCCATCGCCGTCCCCCACGCGTCTCACGCGGACTTGATATCGTACCAGGTGTAGTAGCCGCCCTTGCTTCCGGGCTTGTTCCCCAGGTAGCTTGCGCCAACCAGATTCTTCAGCAGTTCCGGCGGTTGCCAGCGGGCGTCCCCCGTGCTCCGATACATCGCGTTCAGGTTGTTCAACCGGGCGTCGAGACCTACCAGGTCACACGTCTCGAAGGGACCCGTGCGGTGCCCCAGGCCCAACTTCAGGCACTTATCGATGGCATCCGGCGGCGCCACGCCGGACTCAAGTATCGCGCTGGCCTCAA
>CAZPSW010000193.1:0-827 GCA_964589255.1 uncultured Dehalococcoidales bacterium | reverse complement strand
AGGGCGAGGACGAGACGGCTCACGACGAAGCCCGGTTCGTCCCGCGCCAGCAGCACCGGGTCCTTGCCGATGGCGCGGGCCAGCGCCTCGGTGACCGTCATGGTCTCATCGGAAGTTTCGGCGCCGGGGATTATCTCCACCAGCTTCATCTGGGGCACCGTGTTGAAGAAGTGCATGCCGATGAAGCGCGTCGCGTCGCCGCTGGCGCGGGCCAGTTCCGTGATGCCCAGCGTCGAGGTGTTCGAGGCCAGCACCACCCCCGCCCGCGTCAGGGGGGCCAGCTTTTGATACAGTTCCCACTTTACCTCGGGGATCTCCGGTACCGCCTCGATCAAGAAATCGGCGGTGCCCGCGGTTTCGGATATGTCCGTGGAGAGCCGCAACAAATCGATGGCGGCCGCGGCGGCACCCGTGCCGAGGAGACCCCTTTCCTCGGCCTTGTTCAGGCCCTTTTCAATGCGACCGCGGGAGACACCCAGTATTTCCAGGCTCAGATCCTGTAGCACCACGGGATAGCGGTACTGCAGGAAAGTCTGCGCGATGCCGGCGCCCATCAGACCGGCCCCAAAGACGCCGATGGTACGGATTTCTCTGGTTGTCATCATACCTCCTGTTCCTGGCGGCATCTGGCTTTGCCTTCCTCGTAGAGGTCACGCCGTAAATGTCCTTTACCGCCGCGGAACACATCCCCTTGCCGTTCATACCATTGAGTACGGCTTCGTCATGGTGGGGCGTCTGTGCATGCGACCGCTGCGATGGGCCCGGTGGCGTCAATCATCTGGCCCGGCTTCGCGAACGAAGGGCCCGCGCAGTAGATGGTCTGCACC
>CAZPSW010000192.1:2655-3187 GCA_964589255.1 uncultured Dehalococcoidales bacterium | reverse complement strand
AAGGGCGTGTCTTCGGCAGCTTCGACGATGCGCGCCTGGCCTATGACCTGGAACAAATTGACTTCGACGCCGAAATCGAGGCGCGTACCCCCGGGGGTAACGGTGGCCGCATTCGCACCACCATCGGGCGTATCATCTTCAACGAAGTGCTGCCGCCCGAAATCAGTTATTACAACCAGGTGGTGGACAAGGCCAGCCTGAAGAAACTGGTCTCCCAGTGCTGGCATTCCCTGAGCAATGAGGACGCCGCCGCGGTGCTGGACCGCATCAAGGGACTCGGCTTCCACTACGCCACCATCTCCGGCACCACCATCGCCGCCAGCGACATCAAGGTCCCCGAGACCAAGCCGCAGCTGCTCGTCGAGGCGGAAGAACGGGTCAACCTGGTGACAAAGCAGTACCAGCGCGGACTGATCACCGAGGATGAGCGCTACGCCGGCGTCGTCGAGGCCTGGATGGAGACCACCGACCGCATTACCGACGCCATTTCGGCGAACTTCGACCGCTACGGCGGCGTCTACGTGATGGCCAA
>CAZPSW010000192.1:0-2645 GCA_964589255.1 uncultured Dehalococcoidales bacterium | reverse complement strand
GGCCTGAGCGTGCTGGAGTACTTCATCTCCACCCACGGCGCCCGCAAGGGTCTAGCAGACACCGCGCTGCGTACCTCCAGTTCCGGCTACCTGACGCGGCGCCTGATTGACGTCGCCCAGGACCTGATCGTGCTGGACGAGGACTGCGGCAGCATTGACGGCGTCTGGATGACGATGCCCGAAGGAAAGAGCCTGCTGCCGCCGCTGGACGAACGCATCCTCGGCCGCAGTGCCGCCGCGGATGTGGTCCATCCGGAGACCGGTGAAATCATCATCGAGACCGGCGCTGAGATCAACGAGGAAATGGCCGCCCGGGTGGTGGCGGGCGGGGTGACACGGGTCTACGTGCGTTCGCCGCTGACCTGCGTCTCCCGCCACGGCGTCTGCCGCTCCTGTTACGGGCGTGACCTGGCGCGTGGTGAAGTCGTCGCCATGAACACCGCGGTGGGCATCGTGGCGGCGCAGTCCATTGGTGAACCCGGCACCCAGCTGACGCTGCGCACCTTCCACACCGGCGGTGTGGTGGGCATTGACATCACCACCGGCCTGCCCCGCATCGAGGAGCTCTTCGAGGCCCGGCCACCGCGCAACGAGGCCATCATCGCCGAAATCGACGGCGAGGTAGCCCTGGTCGATGACGAGGGTGGCATCCGCATCCGCATCGCCAGCGCCGAAATCATCACCGACGATTATCCCCTGCCCCAGGACTACAAAGCGCTGGTCAAAGCGGGGCAGTTCGTGGAAAGCGGTGAACTGCTGGCGAAACCGCCGACGGCCAAAAAATCAAGCAAGAAGGCGGTGGCGCCGGTGGACAGCGAACAGCTGCTGGCCCGCGTTTCCGGTAAAGCCAGCCTCAGTAAAGGCAGCATCGTGCTGGAATACCGGGACATCGAGGAACGGGAATATCCGGTGCCTTCAATGAATCACGTGCGGGTCAAAGACGGCGAGCAAGTCCATGTCGGTCAACAACTGACCGAGGGTTCTATCAACCCGCAGCACATCCTGCACATCTTGGGCCGCGAGAAGGTGCAGGAATACCTCGTTGACGAGGTGCAGAAGGTCTACCGCTCCCAGGGCGTGAACATCAACGACAAGCACATCGAGGTCATCGTGCGCCAGATGCTGACCAAGGTCACCATCGACGCCTCGGGGGACACCGACCTGGTACCCGGCGAGATCGTGGCGCATTTCAGCTACGAGGACATCAATGCCAAGGTACTCGCCGAGGGCGGGGAACCGGCCACCGCGCACACCGTGCTGCTGGGCATCACCCGCGCCTCCCTGAACACCGATAGCTGGCTCGCGGCGGCCTCGTTCCAGGAGACCACCCGGGTGCTCGCGGACGCCGCGGTACAGGGCAAGGTGGACCACCTAATCCGCCTCAAGGAAAACGTCATCATTGGCCGCCTGATTCCGGCGCGGCTGCACAACATCCCGGTCGACGAGCCGGAAGCGCTGACGGAGTCCCCGGTGACGCTGCTGGACGGGGAATACGTCGCGGAACTGGAGCTTTCGGCGGAGACGCTGGCGCTGCTGGCGGCACCCCAGATTGAAGAAGAGGACCTGTTGGCCTCGCTCGAGGGCACCGTTGAGGCCGCGCTGGACGAGGCCAAGGACGAGCTCGACGCCGCGGACGACGCAACGGAGTCAGACGACGACGCAGCGCCCGGGGACGCCGTCGCGGTGACGGTGGACGGCGCCGCGTCAACCGAGGACACCGCGGACGCGGACGAAGCCGCGAACGAAACCACGAACGTGGACGAGGAAACCGCTGAGGCATCCGAGGACACCGCAGAGGCACCCGAAGCAGCCGCCGAGGTGACGGTGGATGCGGGCGAGGACGCCCCGGACGCGGAAACCGCCTAGACCGGAGAGGCACAGGAGACGAGCATCGAGCGCATTATTGCCGGCACGCCGACGGCTGAAGACCAGCCGCTTGACCTGAACCTACGCCCGCAGCAACTGCCGGAATTCATCGGGCAGGACAAGGTCAAGGCCAACCTCAAGATCGCCATCACCGCCGCGAAGAAGCGTGAAGAGGCGCTGGACCACGTCATGCTTTACGGCCCTCCCGGCCTGGGTAAAACGACGCTGGCGCATATCATCGCCGCGGAGCTTGGCGTCAACATCCGCATCACTTCCGGTCCGGCGGTGCAGCGCGCCGGGGACCTGGCCGCCATCCTGACCAACCTGAAGCAGGGGGATGTGCTCTTCATCGACGAGATCCACCGCCTGAACCGCGTCGTTGAGGAAATCCTCTACCCCGCCATGGAAGACCTGGCGCTGGACATCATCATCGGCAAGGGGCCGGGGGCCAAGAGCCTGCGCCTGAACCTGCCGCCATTCACCCTGATCGGCGCCACCACGCGTTACGCCATGCTCAGTTCGCCGCTGCGGGGCCGTTTCGGCTCTATTTACCGGCTTGATTTTTATAACCAGGTGGCGCTCCAGAAGATCGTGGCACGCTCCGCCTCGATCCTGGGCATTGAAGCGGAACCGGAGGGCGTGGACGAAATCGCCCGCCGTGCCCGTGGCACCCCCCGCGTCGCCAACCGCCTGTTGAAACGGGTGCGGGACTACGCCCAGGTGATTGCCGACGGCGTCATCAGCCACCCGGTGGCGCTGCAGGCCTTGCAGCGGCTCGA
>CAZPSW010000191.1:0-3198 GCA_964589255.1 uncultured Dehalococcoidales bacterium | reverse complement strand
CGCCGCCGTCATCTTATCAGGATATCACCCCACAGGTCAGAATAAAACCCGTTGAATGAACATCCGGGACTGGCCGTTCTCCTGATGGTGCGAAACTCTTGATATTCCCAGGCAAAGATAATAGAATCAGGGAGCCGGTTGACCCGGTGTCATCACTGATTACCACCGGCTGGAGGTACCGCTGAGCAGCTTTTGCGTGGGCAGTAAGGTACGCGTTCCCGGACTCAACTGGAATAACGCGGAGATAACGGTGGAACATCCCAACTGGGAAGGCGGCGCAAAAGAAGGCTACGCACCCGATTTTCTTGGACCTGATGATTACCGCGGGATGATGTTTTTTATCAGGAACCTTGAAACCGGTGAGACGGAGTGGTGCGCTCCGGGTGAATTGATCCTGATAGCGTAGCCGCCCGGGGTCAGCGGAGACACGCCATCAGTACGCGAGGCAACAAACAATCTCACACTGACCAATAATGCCGCACCTTGAGGCCGGGGACGTATACTGATCCGCGAACTAGACGAAATCACATCCTGGCAGGAAGGGGATCGGGACATGCTTGACCTGTCGTTCCTGCTCCGGGAAAAACCGGGGTAGTGGGGAGGGGGTTTGTGAAAGCGAGGGACAAAACCGGGCCACTCGGAGAACGCGTCATCATGACTGCCTGTGCCAGTCACTGCGGCGGCGGCTGCCTGCTCAAGGTTCATCTCAGGGACGGCGTGATCCGGCGCCTTGAGACCGACGATGGCGCGGAACCCCAGCTCCGTGCCTGCCTGCGCTGCCGTGCCTACCGCCAGCGCGTCTATGACCCGGAACGCATCCGGTACCCGCTGCGCCGCGTGGGGCAGCGCGGTGAGGGCAAGTTCCAGAGCATCACCTGGGACGAGGCACTTGACGCCATCACCACCGAGCTTGAACGCGTGCGGCGCGAGACCGGCCCCGAGTCCGTGCTCTTCCTCGGCGGCGGCGGGGACACCATGCTGCTGCACCGCCACGGTTTAATCTCGCAGCTTTTAAACCAGACCGGCGGCGTCACCATGCAATGGGGTTTCCACTCCTTCGAGGGGGCACTCTTCGCCTCACAGGCCAGCTACGGCACGCTGGCGGTGCTCGGTGATTCTTGGGGGCTGCTCGATTCACGGCTGATCATTCTCTGGGGCATTGATCCGGCCAACACGATCCAGAACACCAACACCACCTGGTACATCGCGCAGGCCCGCGAGCGGGGCGCCCGCATCATCTCGGTGGATCCGCGCCATACCGACAGCGCCGCGGTGCTCGCCGACCGGTGGCTGCCACTACGCCCCGGTACTGACTGCGCCGCCCTGCTCGCGATGGCGCAGGTGATGATCTCAGAAGACCTCTATGACAAGTCCTTCGTGGCGAAACACACCACCGGTTTTGAGGCATTCGCGGACTATGTCACGGGCAAAAACGACGGCGTCCCGAAGACGCCATGCTGGGCCGCTGCGGTCACCGGCCTGGCGGCGGCGGAGATCACGGCGCTGGCCCGGGAATACGCCGCCGCGAAACCGGCGGCCCTGATCGGCGGTATCGCGCCGGGGCGCACCGCCTACGGCGAGCAGTTCCATCGCGCGGTGCACACGCTGGCCGCGATGACGGGTAACATTGGCGTCCGCGGTGGCTGGGCGGGACGCCTGCACGAAGGCGGCAGGATGTTCGGCGGCTTTGATTTCAAGACGCGCCCCTTCCCCGGCCCGAACGCGAATCCGGTGGAGGCCGGCAGACCGCTGCGTACGGACTCCCTTCCGGTGACCCCAGGCTCCAATTCCAGCGCCCGGCTGCACCCCTCCGAAATCTCGGATGCGATACTCCAGGGGAAAAGCGGCGGCTTCCCCGCCGACATCCGGATGCTGTTTGTCTTCCAGACCAACCCGGTCAACCAGTTCCCCAACACGAACAAGATGACCCAGGCTCTGGCTAAGCTCGATTTCATCGCCGTCGGGGAGCAGGTGATGACCGCCACCGCGCGCTACGCGGACATCGTGCTGCCCGTCTCGACCTTCCTGGAACGCGATGATCTGAAGACCGGCGGCTCGCCGCCGTTCTATGGTTATGTAAATCAATGTGTGCCGCCGCAACACGAATCGAAGTCGATGCTGGAGATCCGCAACCTGCTGGCCGCCCGCCTGGGGCAGGCCACCGATGCGGATACGGATGACGGCGCCCGGCTCCATGAAATACTCTCCGGCAGCTACGTGCCTGACGTGGCGGCGCTAAAGAAAAACGGCGTCTTCCGCGTGCCTCAGGCAGCGCCAGTGGTGGGCTTCCAGGCGGAGATCGAGAATCCCGAGGCCAATCCCTTTCCTACGCCTTCCGGCAGGATCGAGATCTACGCCGCGTCACTGGCGGTACTGGACGACGCGGCACTGCCGCCGCTGGCCACCTACATCGAACCCTGGGAAGGGCCGCGTGATCCACTGGCGCAAAAATACCCACTGCAACTAATCACCACGCACTTCAAGACGCGGGCCCACAGCCAATTTGAGAACGTGCCCTGGCTGGTGGAACTGACGCCCCAGGCGGTGACCCTGAACAGCGGTGACGCCGCGGCGCGCGGCATCGCCGAAGGAGACATGGTGCGCGTTTTCAATGACCGCGGAGAAGTGATCGTGCCCGTCCGGATCACGGAACGCATCATGCCCGGCGTGGTGGACCTGCCGCAGGGGGCCTGGTACCGTCCGGACGCCCGGGGACGGGACCGCGGCGGCTGTGCCAACGTGCTGACGCGAGACACCCGTTCGCCGGGCGGCGCTGCCTGCTGCAACACCGCGCTGGTGGAAGTTACCGGTTTCACGGCACCGCGGGAAACGCTTTGAAAATTGATGCCGGGATAGTATAATATGCCTCAACAACGCGCGATGTCGACTCTGGTTGTCCACCGTAAGATACGTCCCCGATGTCACGTCAGCGGCGCCCGCATGAAACTTGTTCCGAAAAGGAGGGAGCATGCCCTACCCGTACAAATCCCTGGCTGAATGGTTCGCCGATGAAGAAGCGCTGGGCAACGTCAGGCGCTTTACGGCACCGATCAAGTGCGGCGATTATGACGAAATCGTGGAGATCGGTAACGGTATCCCGGGCAAGCAGCCGAAGACGGAGATCCGAGCTCTGGTACGCTACCTGCACACTCTGCCCGGCTACACCGGTTTCAAGAACTACGGCGAACAGGTCATGAT
>CAZPSW010000190.1:0-3205 GCA_964589255.1 uncultured Dehalococcoidales bacterium | reverse complement strand
GAAAAAACCCTAGCCGCCGGATCATGTACCCCACATTTGGGGCGCAATTTGACCCCGAAAGAGTCCAAGGGGCTTCGTCTCTCAAACAAATATTTCCCTTCCTTAAACGAAGCGGGTTAAAGGGGCGCAGTCCCTTACAAAAAAGAATTTCCCCTTCCCCTAAAATCAGGGGAAGGGGCCAGGGGATAGGGTCACCCCAAAACAAACACAACTGGGGCGTTGGTTTTAACAATTAAAAAAGGGCGGGCAGCCGTTGTCAAGCCCCCGCCCTTTAATCTAAAACTCGGTTAACTTATCGCTGCGGACCCATCGTCCTGAAGCAATCGCTGCAATAGACCGGCCGGTCTCCCCGGGGCTGGAAGGGTACCTCGGTATCCTTACCGCACTGGGCGCAGACAGCCGGGAACATCTCCCGACGCTGGTCGTAGCCGCCGCCACCACCACCGGTGCGCTGCTTTCTGGCAGCCCGGCATTCGGGGCAGCGTTTTGGTTCGTTGGTGTAGCCGCGTGACTGGAATTGTTCCTGTTCTTCGCCGGAGAACACGAAACTTGTGCCGCACTCGACGCAGGTGAGATCCTTGTCTTCGAAACTCATTGATGACCTCGCTATGTTATTTAGTGCAAGTTGAGGCCATCCAATGACTGGGGCAACTATTCAACCGGTGATCAGCGGACCTAAACTTAACTCAGCGCAGTATAACATCCATTTAGGTTTATGTCAATCACCGACGGTGAAAACAGGCGTGGCAGCGCCGGTGAAATGAGTCTTTGGGACTCGTGCCCACATGCCCCTGAGAGGGTAATTAAATCAGGCAGTGCAAATGCTTATTCTTGGGCCAAACCCCATCCCCTTAATCCCCTTCCCAGGGGAAGGGGAAGAATTTTTAAGAGACTTCGTCTCTTTGACTCGTTTGTCGGCTTCTCTCGCCCCTGAAAGCGGTAATTAATGCGTCGGCCCCCCTAGCTAATACTTCACGCTGGGGAAAAGCCGAGCATCAGTGTGCGGCAGGAAGAGCGCCGCGATGAATTCATCCATGAACTTGGGATAGCGCGAAAGCTCAATGTTGGTCATGCGTCGCGCGGTGGTCACCGCCGCCTCAAGGGCGCTGCCGGAAAGGAGCGCCATGCGCGCCCCCATCAGGGAGCTGTTGCCGATGAACTGAATGCGGGAGACCGGAATGTCCGGCAGCAGGCCGATGGCGATCGCCTTGGGAATGTCCAGAGAACTCCCGAAGCCACCCGCCAGGTAGAGACGGTCAATGTCCTCGAAAGCGATGCCGATGTAATCAACCAGGGATTTCAGGGCCGCGAAGACGGCCCCCTTGGACTTGATCAGGTTGGCGATGTCCGCCTCGGTGATGGTCACCGGGCGCCCACTCTCGGTCGCCGCGGTGGGCGCCAGCACGTATTGCGGCAGGTCGTCCTCCACGATCAGACGGGGGTCTTCCCGCGTAGTGTCGAACTTGCCGTCCTGGCCGATGATATGGTGGCGCGCCAGCTCGTAGATGGCGTCGATCAGCCCGGAACCGCAAATGCCGCGCACACTGGTGTCCCCGATGGTGCGGTAGCTGACCCCGCCGTCCTTCACCTGGAGCGCCTCGATGGCGCCCTTGGCGGCGCGCATACCCCATTTCGTGCCGCCGCCCTCGAAGGCCGGGCCTGCCGAAGCCGAGCAGGTCACGATCCACTCGTCGTTGCCCACCGCGATCTCGCCGTTGGTACCGACGTCGATGAGGCAACTGACATCCGGTGAGTCACCCAGACCGCAGGCCAGGATGCCGGCCACGATGTCCCCGCCGACGTAGCTGGAAACGCTGGGCAGGACCTGGAGGATGGCCTGCGGATTGACTTCAATGCCCACCTCCCGCGCCAGTACCTGGGGGTAGACGGTGGCCGTCGGCACGTATGGTTCCAGGCGGATGGAGCAGGGTTCCAACCCCATCAGAAAGTGGCTCATGGTGGTATTGCCCGCTGCCACCACGCCGTGAATGTCCGCCAGTGCCACCTTCTTTTCCTGCATCAGCGCCTTGGTCAACAGGTTGATATTGGTCACCACCGCCTGGTGCAGCGGGTCCAGCGAGCCGCGCCCGCAGGCGAAGACCATGCGGGAGATGACATCTTCCCCATAATGGGCCTGGAGGTTGTGATTGCCCTCGACGCCGAGCACCTCGCCGCTGCCGAGATCGACGAGCTGCACCACCACCGTGGTGGTGCCCACGTCGACGGCCAGCCCATACTGCTGGGCGGTGCTGTCCCCGCCCTCCACCGAGAGCAGCCAGCCGACGCGCCCGCGCCGCGCCACCGTGGCGGTCACCTGCCAGTGGTAACGGCGCAGGATGGCGGCCAGGTCCCGCAGGCAGTCAAGCGATATCTCGAAATCCGTGAACGGCGTCACCTGTCTCAATGCCCGCGCGACGCGGTCAATGTCCGCCACGTTGTCTTCAATCGTCGGTTCCGGCAGTTCCAGGTAGTGTTTGCGTACCAGCGGATCAAGGGAGCCGGCCGGGTCAGCGGGGAGGCGGTGCAGCGCGATCTTACCCGGCGCGCTGTAGTTCACCCCGGCGTCGGTGATGATCTGCTCCATTTCCAGCCGGGAGCGGGCCGGCACGCTGACCTCCATGTCACTCACCACCGGCGTCTGGCAGGCCAGCACGTAGCCCTCCTTAACTTCGTCGCTGGAGAAGAAACCGATGGCGTGCTTGTCCGCCTTGGCATTCCCCCGGACGACGCGCAGGCGGCACTCCCCGCAGAGCCCCTGACCGCCGCAGATACTGTTGACGAAGACGCCGGCTTTTTCCGCGGCGGCGAGTAGAGTGGTACCTTCTACCACCTCGACTTCCTTGTTGTCCAGCTGAAACAGGACCTTGTAGCGCGTCATGGGAACCTCCGGGGCAATCTCCGCATCTCCAGCATACCACGGTACGCGGTGAAGTTGAATCACCGGTCCGTGGGGCGTCCGCCCGAATATGATGCATGTCATTGTCTCTGCCGCGCGCATCCCTTATACTGGATGTGGTTGAGGAGCGACGCATGGAATGGGAACCGGCTGCCGTGGAGCAGTTCATCGAGCTGCCGCTGACGGACACCATCAAGGCCAATGCCCGCATTTTCGCGGAGAAGATGGCACGCCAGACCGGTGGTGAACGGGTCACCGCGGCGGCGCTGGAACAGGCCCGGTGCGTCTATTTCGCCAAGGTGCCCGAAG
>CAZPSW010000189.1:0-3222 GCA_964589255.1 uncultured Dehalococcoidales bacterium | reverse complement strand
ATATAGACATTGTGCTGCCTGTCTTTTTCCGCCAGCACATCCGTCTCTTTGCCGGGAATGCTGATCGCCTGATACTGCTTCACCTCTGCCGTTGAAGTGCGAATGCCGTAGGTGCCGCCAATGCTGAATTCAGGGAAGCAGACCAACCTGACCGGCTTTGGCCGGGCGCCGACCGTGAAGCAGGCGTCAATATAATCACACATCATCCTCAAGTTCCGCTGCTTGAAACTATCGCCTTCAAACTTACCATGATAATTGGGATTGTAATTTTCCCAACTAGCCTGAATACAGGCCACTGCCCAAACAGGTATCTGTATCGCACCCGCCCCGGCCATGATTGCCTCCTCAAGATTGTTCTTGGAATCCGCATGTGATATTCTGGAGCTACTTCGTGCACGAAGTCTGACACGTTTATATATGATGCATGTCTCGGTTGTCAATGCCCGGTGATGGGGTTATTACCGAAATTGACGGCGGGAGCAAGCCGAAACCACGCTAAAGGTGCACGTAGAGGTCAACGACTGGGGTGCCCATGGATTTTGGTTTCTCGGAAAAAGAAGAAAGCCTGCGCCGTGAGGTGCGTAATCTCATCGCGGGCGAGTTGCCCCAGGGCTTCCTCAAGACCGGGGTGGTGCCCACCGAGCAAATTGAAGACGCCGCGGAACTGGCGCTCTTCAAACGGCTCACGGCGCGCTTCGCGGAACGCGGCTACCTGGGCTGGAGCTGGCCCGAGGCCTACGGGGGGCGCGGCGGCACCAAGCTGGAGCACGCCATCATCGCGGAAGAGGTCTATTACCAGGGCGGTTTCGGCTGGCCGGTGGTAAATTACGGGCACATCGGGCCGACGTTACTTGAGATCGGCACCGCGGAGCAGAAGGAAACGCACCTGCCGCCGATGGCGCGCGGTGAGACCTTCTGGGTGAACGGCCTGAGCGAGCCGGAGGCGGGCTCGGACCTGGCCAACATCAGCACCACCGCCGTGCTCGACGGGGACCATTACGTGATCAACGGCCAGAAACGCTGGGGTTCCGAAGGCCGTTACGCGGACTGGATCTTCTTCCTGGCGCGGACGGTGCCCGACGCCACGCGGAACAAGGGCATCAGCATGTTCCTGACAGACCTGAACACGCCCGGCATTACGCGCCGGGACATGATCTCCAGTGCCGGCTATCCCCTGTGGGTGGAAACACATTTTGATAACGTCAGGATACCGCTCAGCAACCTGTTGGGAGAGAAGGACAACGGTTGGGGCATGGCGATGACCTGCCTCAACAGCGAACGCACCGTGATCGAGCATTTCGTGGCGGGCAGACGTAACCTGGACGTGCTCACGCGTTACGCCCGGGAGACAAAGCGCGGCGGGCGTTACCTGATTGATGACCCGCTGGTGCGTCACCGCCTAGCGGCGCTGACGGTACGCGTACGCACCGGACGCCTGCTCTGCTACCGCGTCATCTGGATGCGGGACCAGGGCATTAACCCGATCCACGAGACCTCACTGAACAAGCTCTTCGTGAGCGACACCACGAAGATGGTGGCTGACGCCGCGATGAGCATCATGGGACGCCGCGGCCAGCTCAAGAAGAGCTCACCGCGGGCATCGTGGGCGGCTCCCCTGGAGATCGCCTACCTCACCAGCGGGGCCTGGCAACTGGGCGCCGGATCGACCGAAATTCAACGCGATGTCATCGCCCGGTTCGCGCTCAAAATGCCGCGCTCGTGAGCACGCAAATTTAACGCCACGCGGAAGCATTAATACGACGCTTGGAGGCGGTCATGGCTGGTGGTTACATGGGGAAGTTCCTCTTTGCCGACCTGAGCAGCGGCAAGATCACGGTGACAACACCGGACGAGCAACTGTACCGGGATTTCCTGGGTGGTGCCGGCATCGGGGCGCGGGTCATCTTTGACCGTCAACGCGCCGGCGTCGATCCCCTGGGGCCGGAAAACACGCTGGGGTTTCTGCCCGGGGTGCTCACCGGCACCCTGGTGCCCTACAGCGGGCGCTACCAGGTGGTAGCCAAATCCCCGCTCACCGGCTGCTGGGGGGATGCCTCTTCCGGCGGTAATTTCGGTCCTTACCTGAAGTACGCCGGCTTTGACGGCGTCTTTATCAGCGGCGCCGCGGACCGGCCTGTCTACCTGGCGATCGACAACGGCCAGGCGGAGATTCGTGACGCGGCCCACCTCTGGGGCCAGGACAGCTTCGTCACCGAAGACATGCTGCGCCGGGAGCTCGGTGCCAAAACCGAACTCGTCTGCATCGGTCAGAGCGGCGAAAATCTGAGCCTCATGGCCGCGGTGATGAACAACAAGGGACGGGCCGCGGGCCGTTCCGGCATGGGTGCGGTGATGGGCTCCAAGATGCTCAAGGCGGTGACGGTGAACGGGCGCCAGAAGATACCCGTCTTTGACGATGGTCTGCTGGTCAAGCTGCGAAAAGAACACCTAGCACGCGGCCAGGCGGACAGCTACACCAGCAAACTGATCAAGATGCACCGCAAGTACGGCAACATCGGGCTGGTACGTTCATTCCTGCGCGCTGGGGCCATGCCGGTGAAGAACTACGGGGGCGTGGACCAGATTGATTTCCCGGACATGGACGAATACCTCGGCGCGGAAAAGGTGATCGCCTGGCAGGAGAAACCCGACGGCTGCTGGGGCTGCCCCTGCCTCTGCGGCGGGCGCTTGAAGGCCGGTACCGGGGAGTACCAGTGGCAGGCCGGAGCCTCGAAACCCGAGTTCGAGAGCCTCGCCTTCGGCAATAAGACACAGAATCGCAACCTGGAATCAGTACTCAAATGCTGTGACATCACCAACCGTGCCGGGCTGGACCACTGCTCCGCCGCGGCGGTGGTGGCTTTCGCCATCGAGTGCTACGAGTCCGCCGTCATCAGCAAAGCGGATACCGGTGGCATCGAGCTGACCTGGGGCAACCACCAGGCGATCGTCGCCATCACCGAGGCGATCGCGGCGCGCCAGGGTTTCGGGGACGTGCTCGCCGACGGCGTCAAAGTGGCCGCCGCGCGGATCGGCAAGGGGGCCGGGGAGTTCGCCATCGAGGTGCATGGCCAGGAGATCGACAACAGCGACCCGCGCCCTTGGCCTGGCTGGGCGCTGGGTTACGTCATGGACGCCACGCCGGGCCGTCACACGGTGGGCAGCAGCTACTTCGCGGAGGCACCACTGCCGCCGTACGGGCTGGGCCTGGAGCAACTGCCC
>CAZPSW010000188.1:0-3374 GCA_964589255.1 uncultured Dehalococcoidales bacterium | reverse complement strand
TCAGGATCGTTGACGAATCCAAAGACGGCATCGTGGTGCGGGGCGCCAAGGCCCACATCAGCCTGTCCCCGGTGGCCAACGAGGTCATCGTCATGCCCTGCCGCGCCATGACCGAAGCGGATAAAGAGTATGCCGTCATTTTCGCCATACCGCCGGACACCAAGGGGCTAACCTTTATACTGCCCACCGCCGAAGGCGTTGATGACGACGATTGGTTCGAGTACCCCCTGGCGGCGCACCATTACCGCTCCGACGCGATGCTCATCTTTGACGATGTCTTCGTGCCCAATGAAAGGATTTTCCTGAAGGGCGAGTGGCAGTACTCCAACGAGGCCACCTATACCTTCGCCGATTTCCACCGCGTCAGTGACCCCACCTTTAAAGCGGCGGAACTTGAGATCGTGGTCGGGGCGGCGGCCCTGATGGCGGAATACCACGGCCTGGACCGGGTTTCACACATCAGGGACAAGATTTCCTGGCTCGTCTATTACGCGGAGACGCTCGGCGCGCTGGTGAAGACGGCCTGCGAGAACTGCGCCGTCGACCCCGGCTCCGGGATCGCCTACCCGAATCCCATGATCGCCAATGCGGCCAAGTTCTTCGACGCCGATAACTGGCACCAGGCCCTGAAATTACTCATCGATATCACCGGGGGCATCGTCGCCACCGCGCCCTCGAGCAAGGACTTCCTGAACCCGGAGACCCACGGCTACCTGGACAAGTACCTCGGCGGCAAAGAGGGCGTGCCCACGGAGCATAAGCTGCGGGTGATCAAGCTGGTCAAGGACCTCTCCTGCGCCTTTTACCAGGGACGCACGCTGCACGGCGGCGGTTCGCTGGCGGCGCAGAAGCTCTCTTTCTATTCGCTGGCGGACTTTGAGTCCTACAAGGCGGCGGCGAGGCGGGTCAGCGGCATCGAGGCCACCGCGGCGCACCCCGTCTACGGCCAACTGCCGGACTTCCCCTCCGGCATCACCAGGCAGTAACGCGCCGCCCGCGGACGGCATATTAATTTGACCCCACCGGAGGTCGCCATGAACACCAGGGATACCGGCCTGGCAGGCAAGGTCGCCATCGTCACCGGGGCCGGCCGCGGCATCGGCAGGACCATCGCGCTGACATTTGCCGGGGCCGGCGCCAGCGTGGTGGCCGCGGCCCGCACCGCCGCTGAGATCGAGGAGACGGTACGGGAAATCCGGGCCGCCGGGAACAAAGGCCTGGCGCTGCCCGTCGACGTGACCCGTGAAGAAGAAATCCGCGGCATGGTCGAGAAGACGGTGCGGGAGTTCGGGCAAATCGACATCCTGGTGAACAATGCCGGCATGACCTTGAGCCTGCCCACGGTGGAGATGACGCGGGCGCAATGGGACCAGATCGTAAGCACTAATTTGATCAGCACCGGTTTGTGCTCCCAGGCGGTGGCCGGGTGGATGATCGGGGCGGGCCGCGGCGGCAAGATCATCAACGTGGCTTCGGCGGGGGCGCACCACGGCATACCGGACCACGCCGCGTACTGCGCCGCCAAGGGGGGCGTGGTGGCCCTCACCCGGGCGCTGGCGGTGGAATGGGCTGGCTGCGGCATCACCGTCAACTCCATCAGCCCCGGTCTCGTCGAGACGCGCATCGCGCAAACCCTCAAGGAGAAGAGCCCGGAGCGTTTCGCGCGCCGCGTGGGTCGCATCCCGCTGGGTTACCTGGGGCAGGTTGAAGACATCGCCGGCCTGCTGCTCTTCCTGGCACGGGAGGAATCCGGCTACATCACCGGGCAGGACATCATCATCGACGGGGGTACCGCGGCGATACACGCCGGTTATGACCAGGCCTAGGGCGCCGCGGACGGCGCCCCGGCAGCAGCGAAGGAGCGGCCTATGCGCCGGGAAATCGAGGACGCGCTGAAGGCGGCGGATACCGCGAACCACGGGCAGGATAAGGTCGTCAGCCTGGATCAGGCAATCCGTGAGCACGTCAGGCCGCAGATGAGCCTCTACGTGAGCCGGGTCTTCGCCTACCCCTACGCCGCGGTCTACGAGGTGGCGCGGCAGTTTCGCGGCCACCGGCCCGCCTTCACCCTGATCACGCTGCCGGCGGTGGAATTCGCGGTGATCCTGCTCCACGGCGGCCTGCTGAAAAAGGTATGTACCGCCTTTTTCGGCAACGGCTACCCTTCGCCGGGCCCGCACTGGCTGGTACAAAAGGCCTTCCGGGAAGGCAGCCTGGAAATCGAGTGCGGCACCAACCTGGGGCTCTCGCTGCGGCTGATGGCGGGGGCGTTGGGTATCGGCTTCATGCCCACCAATTCGATCATCGGCTCCGGGATGGAGGAGAACGAGACCTTCCGCGCCATCGACGACCCTTTCGGCAGCGGCCGCAAGGTCGGGGCGCTCCAGGCCCTGAACCCGGATGTCTGCCTGGCGCACGCCTGGGCCGCGGACCGCTACGGCAACGCCATCTTCAGCGCGCCCGGTTTCGAGGACACCTGGGGGATAAAGGCCAGTAAAAGGGTAGTGCTGACGGTGGAACACCTGGTCTCCACGGACTTCATCCGGGAGCACGCTGACCGCGTCACGCTACCCGGCTTCATGGTGAGTTCGGTCTCCGAGGTGCCCTACGGCGCCCACCCCTACGGCATGAATAACCGGGGCCTGGAGGAATTTACCGCCTACGGCGAGGACTATGACTTCCGTACCGCCTTCACCGGGCTCCGGGACGAGGCGTCCCTGGCGGCCTGGATCGACGAATGGGTGTTCGCCTGCAAGGACCACCCGGAATATTTGCGGAAACTCGGCGGTGAGCGGCTGGAGCACCTCCGGTGGGCCGCCCGCCCGGACAGCTGGAAATCCGAATTCGAGTCACTGGAGGATCAGATATCCACCACTGAGGACCCCAGCCTCACGGAGCGCATGATCATCGCGGCGGGCAAAAAGATTGGGGACATCGCGCGGGCCAGGGGTTATAAAGTGATACTGGCCGGGGTCGGCGCTTCCAACCTGGCGGCCTGGGGCGCGTTCCTGGAGATAAAACGGCACGGCGCTGACGTTGACCTCCTGGTGGAGGTCGGCATGAACGGCTACACGCCGCGTCCGGGGAACCCCTACATGCTCAACTTCGCCAACCTCGCCAGCTGTACCTCGCTCTCTAATTTCATTCAGGGCCTGGGTGTCTACTGCGGCGGCGCCGGGAACTCCTGTCTGGGCGTGCTGAGCACGGGCCAGGTGGACCGCTTCGGCAACGCCAACAGCACCCGGATTGGCGCAGACAATTACCTCACCGGTTCCGGGGGCGCCAATGACGTGGCCTCGAGTGCGGCGGAAGTGGTCACCGTGATGGCGCAGACGAAGTCCCGCTTCGTGGAGAAAGTGCCGTACGTTACCTAC
>CAZPSW010000187.1:0-3375 GCA_964589255.1 uncultured Dehalococcoidales bacterium | reverse complement strand
GTCTTCAGGTCCACCGTGCCGAACATGCAGACGCCCAGGGTATCGAGGAAAAGCCGTTTGATCTGGGTCTTGCCCGCCGCCTCCGCTTTCCCCGCGCTGCCGTACCGGCCCAGCGGTTCGGTCAGGTCAGACACGTCCGGGTCAAGCCTGACGTCGAGGCCCATGCTCTCCCACCGTGGACCGGCGCCGGCGATGCAGAGTCCCAGAAACTGGCCCATTATGGCCCGGGAGTCATGGCCGTGGTTGGTCTCCCCCTTGAAGTGCGCGGCGAAGGCCGCGGCGTCCGCGCCGCCGATCTTCTCCGGCCCTTTCTTCAGGCCCAACGCGAGGGTGTCGCCGACGCCATCGCGGCTGGCGATCATGCGCAGCAGTTCCGCGGCGGCCTTTTCGTCGCCCCAGTTAAGCTCCAGGCCCCCGAGTAATTCTTTGGTGAGAATACCGCGTTCATAAGCCTCCATGGCCCAACTGACGATGGAACCCGCCCAGTTACTGTCAAAGCCCAGTCGGTCGACGCGCTCCGTGAGCCAAGCCACCGCCCCGGAATCGGCCAGCCCGATCAGCGAGCCCAAGTTGGCCAGGTCCTCGTACTCCTGTTCTTCCCCGACGAAGCCTTTGTAGGGGCCCTCGGTTACCGTCATGGTGTGGCAGTGGGCCAAGCTGCAGCCCCAGCAGGGATTCGGTTTCAGATGATGCGTCTCGCGGATGTGTTTGCCGGAGAGCTTTTCAAATTCCGGGAAGACGCCGGTCTTGAAATTCATCGCCGGCAGCTGCCCCGCTTCGTGGATCACGGGCACACCGGTGGCCGTGCCGTAGGTGTTCACCATGATGCCGAAGGGCGTCTTGAACGAGTCTTCGCGCCACTTCCTGGCGAGGCGGCGGAAGCGGTCAGGGTCAGCCACCGGCACCCGCCCGGTGCCGTGGACGGCGATCGCCTTAAGGCGCTTGGACCCCATCACGGTGCCGATGTTCCCCTTGGCGGCGACGTGCCCGTGCTCGTTCTGGATCATCGCCGCGGCGCAGCCGTTCTCCCCCGCCGGGCCGATGGTGACCACGGAAACTTTATTCCCGCCGAGCTCCCGCTGCACGGCGTCCTCGGCCTCGAAGGTATCGGTCTGCCCCCAGAGGTGGGCGGCGTCCCGTATTTCGCACTCCCCGTCATGCACCCAGAGGTAGACGGGAGCGGCGGCCTGGCCCTGGATGATGATGCCGTCATACCCGGCAAACTTCAGGCGTGGGCCCCAGAAACCGTGGGAATTACCCACCGCGAAGTGGCAGCCGGTGATCGGGTTCTGGGAGATGGCCTGGAAGTTGGCGCCGGCCTGGACGCGGGTGCCGGTGAAGGGCCCGGTGAGGAAGAGCAGCCGGTTTTCCGGGTCCGTCGCCGCGACGCCGGGCGGTACCTCGTCATACATCATGCGCACGCCGATGCCGAGCTGCCCGATGAAGTCCCGCAGCACCGCTTCATTCAGGGGTTCCGGGACCGCCGTCCCGGCGGAAAGGTCAACCCTGAGCAATTTCCCGATGTAGCCACCCTTGATCATCGCGGCATCCTTGATTATAACGTGCCCCCGGCGCGGTTCAACTGCGCTGCGCCGGATACTGGCGCTTTAGCTCAAAGACAAGCTCATGTCCCGGCGAGGGGCAATTACGCCTGAAGGTGTCCCGCATTTCGGAGGGGCGCCCCGGATAGACGGCACCGGTACTCAGGGGGTGCAGACCCCAGGCAAAGCAGTCCCAGGCCCAGAGACACATGCCGGCGGGGGTCACCTCACGGTCAACCAGCCATTCCTGGCCCACGCGGTACCCCAGCGGGCACGGTTTTTGCGGCGCCTCAATACAGGTGATCTTGACCGCGTGGGGGCGCGTCCAGCGCTTGCCCTTCGGCTTGCCCACCGGGGCTGCCACGGCGTCATTATCCAGCCGCCGCACGCGAAATTGCAGGCGGCGCCGGAAATCCGGGCAGGAGAGGTAACTGGCGCCGTCGTCGTCATCACCGGGGAAGGGCGCCGGGCCACCCTGCATCTGCGCCACCACGGTGGACCTGAGCACGTCCCAGGCGGAAACACAGAGGTCTTCCGGCAGTTGCGGCCCGTCCACGATCCAGGTATCCCCCACGCGGTGCCCCTGGGTGCAGCCGGGGGCGGGCTGCACCACCAGGGTGATCACCACCCGGAAGGGGGCCAGGCCCAGGCCACAGTCGTATTGTTGCTGCGTCATACCTCTCTCTCCTGATACTTTAACAAATTTGCGTCATTACGGTCTAGGCGTCACCCGCCGCTGTATCCGGCACCAGCAGACGGGCCACCGCGGCCGCATCAGGCGCCTGATCGAGTGCCGCCACCAGATCGATCACCGAATCGATTTGGGCGTCGGAAAAGGGCCGCGCCGCGAAGTGGGCGCAGCGGCGCAACTTCCGGGCCAGGTCGTCGATGGTGATCGGCATCTGGGGATAACCGCGGACGTATTGCCGCGCCTGAGAAAATGTCTCTCCGCTCTTTGTCTTGAGGTCAATGGCGTGCAGCGAAAGCGGCAGGTCCAGGCGGATGCTTTCGGCGTCGATCTCCGCGTCCACCACCGCGCTGACCTTGGCCACCGCGCGCAGGCGCTCCGGCTCCCGAATCGCCTCCGCGGTGAAATCGTCGAGGAAAACGTCCCCGTGCAGCATCGCGGTGCCCATCGCATAGGGCAGGCTGAAGAGGGCGTCGACCACGGTGCGAGGGCGAACCTTGGTTTCCGGCGGCGTGCAGACGCCGAGCATGCGCTGGTTGATGCGCAGCTTGACGGTGGCAACATCCGCCTCGGTGAGGTGGTGCTGCCGCATCAGGTCCAGTACGTTCTCGATGGGGCCGTGGTTATAGGCGCAGCAGGGATATGGTTTGGCGGCCACCTCGAGTATCTCGAAGCTCTCGCCGAGCCGCTGCGTCAGGCGCGCCATGTCGTAGCCGATGCCGCGGTAATAGACCGGGTAGAAGCCGAACCTGCCGTCAAGCACGTCCCGCGCCCCGGTGATACCGCGCCCCGCCAGTACCGCCGCCAGCAGGCCGGACCGGGCCGCGAAACCCTGCTGCAGACGCGAACCCAGCGCGCCGTCAACCACGGACTGGAGATTACCCGCTGTCTGACTGCCGGCCAGGCCCATGGCGTTTTGCAACTGGTCCGCGTTGAAGCCGAAGACCTTGCCCGAGGCCACCGCGGCGCCGAAGGTGGAATGCACCTCCCCGGCCCAGCCGCTGACCAGGTTGCAGCTGTCCGGCACCTGCCGTAATCGTATCGCCACCTCGGTGCCCAGGGCTATTGCCGCCAGTAAAGCCTGGCCGCTGACACCGCCCGCCATTTCCGCCGCCGCCAGCGCCACCGGTACCACGGTGGCGCTGG
>CAZPSW010000186.1:0-3375 GCA_964589255.1 uncultured Dehalococcoidales bacterium | reverse complement strand
GCTGAGCACCGCTAGCGCGCCCTGCCGCGTGACGGCGGCGATACGCCCGGTGAAGTGGTTGCGCGCGCTGGACGGGCTGTCAGTGCGTGCCAGGGTGATGTCCTCCGCCCGCAGACAGACATCGACCGGGGTGCCCGGGGGCAGGTCGGTGACCGCCTCAATCTGATAACCGTCAATCTCGATGGTGACCACTCCCTGACTCGTCGCGGCCACCCGTCCCGGGATGATATTCTCGGTACCCACGAATTTGGCCACCTCGCGGCTGCCCGGCGTGCTGAAAATTTCCTCGGCACGGCCCACCTGGGTCAAGCGTCCCGCCACCAGCACGCCGATGCGGTCGGCCAGCCGCCGCCCCTGGGCCAGGTCGTGGGTGGACATCAGGATGGTGGTGCGGTATTGCGCCAGGATTTCCCGCAGTAATTTCTCGAAGGCAGCGGTGGCCTGCGGGTCCAGGTTGGCGGTGGGTTCGTCAAGCAGCAGCAGTTCCGGCTCCGTTACCAGCGCCCGCGCGATGGCCACCCGCTGCGCCTCCCCGCCGGAAAGGGTGCGGGCATTCTTCTGCGCCAGGTGCTCCAGCCCCACCACGGCCAGTATCCGGGCCACCATCACCACCGTTTTCAACCACGGCGCCCCGCGCCAGACGAGGCCACGCGCGATGTTGTCCGCGACGCTCATGTTGAAGACGGCGGGGCGCTGCGTGACGTAGGCCATTTCGCGCCGCAGCGCCAGCCGCCCGCCCCGCGCTTCGGGGTAGGGCCGGTCCCGGAATCGGAGTTCACCGGCAGACGGCGCCTCCAGCAGGTCGATGAGGCGCAGCAGCGTCGTCTTACCGGCGCCGGATGGCCCGATCAGGGCGAAGAATTCCCCTTTTTCCAGCGCCAGGCTGACGCCGCTGAGGACTTTCCGCTCCCCGTAGCGCTGTGACAGTGATACCGTTTCAATCAGGGCCATGTTACCTCTGCTGGATGCGGCTGAGTACCAGATTTACGACCAGGGCGATCAGCAGCAGGATGATGCCCAGCGCCAGCGCCAGTTCCAGTTCCCCCTTGGAGGTCTCCAGTGAGATGGCGGTGGTGATGACGCGGGTGAAGCCTCGAATATTGCCCCCCACCATGATCGCCAGGCCGACCTCGGAGATGGCGCGTCCGAACCCCATCACCAGGGCGGCCAGCACCGCGAAACGGGCCTCGCGCAGCAGCAGGCGTGCCATCTGCCGCCGGGAAGCACCGAGCGCGGCGGCGGTATCCACGATCTCCCCCGGTACGCCGGAGAGCGCCGAGATCGTCAGTCCCAGCATGATCGGGGTGATTAGCAGCACCTGGCCGAAGACGATCGCCACCGGGGTGAAGAGCAGGTCCAGCCCACCCAGCGGCCCGCCGCGCGAGATGAGTACGAAAACGAAGAGCCCGACGACCACGGTGGGCACGCTGAAAAAGGTCTGGATGAGGCTGATCAGGGCGCGTCTGCCGGGAAAACAGCTGAGGTGGATGAGCATCCCCAGCGGCACGCAGATGACGGCCGCGAGGGCGGTGGCGGTGGCCGATATCGCCAGCGTGCGCAGCGATATCTCGACCACTTCCGGGTCCAGCGTCACGATCAGTTTCAGGGCGGTTGCGAAGCCCTGCCAAAGTTCGCCCAAGGCCTACCTCTCACCGGTCGGCGGGTGGCCGGCGCCGGGAGTGAAGAGCTGCTGGCCGTATTCCGCCACGCTGTATTTGCCGATCAGCTCCTGCACCTCGGCGGAAGTCAGGAACGTCACCATTTCCCGGGCCATGGCGGCGTTGATGCCGGGATTCTTCTCCGGGTTCCCCGCCAGTACGGAATAAACGTTGAGCAGCACTGCGCCCCGGTCCACCAGCGGCACCAGATCCAGTTCCCAGGCATAGGCCAGGAAGGTGCCGGTGTCGGTCAGTGTGTAGGCCTGCTTCTCGCTGGCCATCAGCAGTGTGGCGCCCATGCCGCGCCCGGCCTCGAGGTACCAGTCACCGGACTGGCGCAGCGCGGCGTAGTCGTATCCGGCCGCCGTCCAGATCGTTTTTTCCTTGCCGTGGGTGCCGGAATCGTCGCCGCGGGAGATGAAGGCGTGGTCGCCGTGACGGAGTTTCCTGAAAGCGTCCTCCGGGGCCATGCCCCGAATGCCGGCGGGGTCACTCTCCGGGCCGACGATGAAGAAGTGGTTGTAAGCGAACGGTACGCGAGCGTCGGCATAACCCGCCTCAACGTAGGCCAGCTCGCGCGTTTCGGCATGTACCGTGATGACGTCAACGTCTCCGCGCCGCCCGTATTCCAGGGCGATGCCGGTACCGGCGTAGATGACATCCAACTCGATGTCATAGCGCTCCTCGAACATCGGCTCCAGGTAACCCCAGAGGCCGGTATCGTAGAGGCTGGTGGTGGTGGCCACGCGCAAACGGTCCTGCCGCGGCAGCGGCGGCGCCTCACCGGTGACGACGCTGCCCTCAGGCGCGGCGCAGCCCACCAGGCCGAGGGTGGCCAGCCAAGCGCAGAGGCAGAGCAACGTCAGCTTCAAGGTTGGCCTGCCGCGGCACGCCAAAAAATAGGCGCCGCGAAAACGCAACGCCTGAAAAACAAGACCATCGTGGCACTCTCCTTTTCAAGCACGGGAGGCAACACTGTTTCCGGTGGTACCCATAGGCCCGCCGCCCTGGGTTTCCCTTTAGGCGGACGCACTCGGAGATAAATATCTAATTATGCTCAATATAGCACCGCTGGTGACGCGGCGTCAAACCGCGGTCTGACCCGGAAATTGACATACCCGGCCCAAATGCTATACTTGAGTTGCCGCGAACTGGCGGCGGGAGTTTGCCCTATGGACTGGCATGATGATCTGCGGGTGGCCATCTTTATTGACGGCTCAAACCTGTATCACGCACTGGAAAACAACTTCAAGCGCCATGATCTGAACTACGAAGCTTTTACGGAGAAGCTCCGCGGCGGACGTCAACTCTACCGCACCTATTACTACAACGTATTGCAAGACCCGGCGAACCGGCCGGATGGCTCCCGCGACCAGCAGGACTTCCTTGAGGTGCTGCGCAAGACGCCCTATTTGGAGATGCGCCTGGGCGGCACCAAGACGAGCCAGGGGCAGACGGTGGAGAAGGGCGTTGACGTGATGCTGGCCACGGACATGCTGGACATGGCCTGGCGGGACTATTACGACGTCGCGGTGATCGTTTCCGGTGACGCAGACTTTGCTTACGCGGTACAGACGGTGAAGAACCTGGGTAAATTCATCGAGGTGGCCTATTTCGGCGGCGGCATCTCGCGGGACATGCTGGCGGTGGCGGACGTCACCACGCCACTCGACCGCACCTTCTTCACCGGACTCTGGGCGGGACACCGCCGCGTCCG
>CAZPSW010000185.1:0-3397 GCA_964589255.1 uncultured Dehalococcoidales bacterium | reverse complement strand
TGGTTGGAGCCGGGGAAACCGCCCTCGATCCAGTTCACCCCGAGCTCGTCGAGCTTGCGCGCCACCGCCAGCTTGTCCGTCAGCGAGAAGGAGATGCCTTCCCGCTGAGCGCCGTCGCGGAGGGTGGTATCGAAGATTTCAACCCTGTTTTTCATTTCATATCCGGGCGGCGACGAGGTCACCCATCTCCCGGGTGCCGACCTTGCGGCCGCCTTCGCTCACTATATCATAAGTGCCGTAACCGTCATCGAGCACCTTGCCGATGGCGGCCTCGATGTTTGCCGCCGCCGGTGCGTCCCCCATGGTGTAGCGTACCATCATCGCGATCGAGAGAATGGTGGCGATGGGATTGGCAACATCCAGACCGGCGCGTTTCGGGGCGCTGCCGTGGCTTGGTTCATAGAGCCCGTAGCAGCGCGTACCCGCGCTCGGAATGCCCGCCAGCGAGGCCGAACTCAGCATCCCCAGCGAACCGGCCAGCATCGAGGCCTCGTCGGTGAGGATGTCCCCGAAGGTGTTCTCGGTGACCACCACGTCAAGGTGGCGCGGGTTCTGGATGATACGCATCGCGCAGGCATCCACCAGCATGTGCTCCACCGCGACATCGGGGTAGTCCGCGGCCACTTCCATGACCACCGTACGCCAGAGCCGCGAGGTCTCGAGGACGTTCGCCTTGTCCACCGAGATAAGCTTGTGGCGGCGCCCCACGGCGAGTTCAAAACCGACACGCACGATACGCGCGATCTCCTGCTCCGAATAGGCCATGGTGTCGATCCCACGGCGCCCGCGACTGGTCGTCCAGCGCCGCTTGGGCCGCCCGTAATAGAGGCCGCCGGTGAGTTCCCGCACGAAGATCAAATCCACCCCGTCGATCACCTCTGGCTTCAGGTTGGACTGGTTCACCAGGCTGGGAAAGGTGATCACCGGACGCAGGTTGGCGAAAAGGCCGAGCTTTTTGCGCAGCAGCAGCAGCCCGTCCTCCGGGCGCACCCTGGCCAGCGGGTCATCCCACTTCGGGCCGCCAACGGCGCCGAGCAGCGTGGCGTCACAGCTTTTGCACATCTTCAGGGTGGCCGCGGAGATGGCTTCCCCGTTATCGTCGATCGAGACGCCGCCGACCAGGCCATGTAGTAGATCAAAAGTGTGGCCGTGTTTCCGGCCCACCGTTTCCAGTACCTTGACCGCCTCGGCCATGACCTCGGGGCCGACCCCGTCACCGGGTAGCACCGCCAGTTTGAAGTGCATCTATCCCCTCCCGGCGGCGACGCGGCGGCGCGTGTATTCAATCAGCCCGCCGGCGGCGATCAGTGCCGACATGAATTCCGGGTATGGTTTGGCGGCGAACTCGGCACCGCGCGTGAGGTTCCTGATGACGCCATTTTCGAGGTCCACTTCAAGCTCGTCCCCGGCCTCGGTGGCGGCCACCGCCTCCGGGCACTCCAGCAGCGGCAGGCCGATGTTGATGGCGTTACGGAAGAAGATGCGCGCGAAGGTCTCCGCGATAACGCAGGAAACACCGGCCGTTTTGATCGCCAGTGGCGCGTGTTCGCGGGAGGATCCGCAGCCAAAGTTAGTGCTGGCCATAATGATGTCACCGGCGACCACCCGCGTCACGAAGTCCTGGTCAATGTCCTCCATGCAATGGGCGGCCAGTTCCGCCGCGTCGGACACGTTCAGATAACGCGCCGGGATGATGGCGTCCGTGTCCACGTTGGCGCCGTATTTGAAGACCTTCCCCTTGAGCATCGCCCTCGCCTGCCTGAAACAACCACGCCGCCCTCGCGCCAGGCGTGGGCAACGTTCCCGTATTTTACGGCAGGGGGGCTGAGCTTGTCAAAGGTGGCCCTCAACGCGTTTTCCCGGTGTGATATCTTTAACTGCAGCCGGAGGTGACGCAAATGGTTAGGATGGCAGGGCCGCCGTTAAACGAAAGGCGCATCGCCATCATTTCCACCGCCGGCCTGCACCAGCGGGATGACCGCCTCTTTCTACGTGAACCCGGAGACTATTACCGCATCATCCCCGGGGAGGTGCAGGCGGTTGAACTGGTGATGAGCCATCTTTCGGTCAATTTTGACCGCAGCGGGTTTTTCCAGGACTGGAACGTGGCCTTCCCCATAGACCGGCTGCGGGAGCTGGTCAAGGACGGTATAGTGGGCAGCGTCGCGGATTTCCACTATTCATTCATGGGCGCCGACGACCACATGAAATGGGAGGGGGAGGCCCATACCCTGGCGGAACTGTTGAAAAAGGCCCTCGTCACCGGTGACGCCGGCTGACCTCCTGGCGGACCGGCCGGCGAAATATACCAGCGGCACCGTGACGATGAATATGAGGTATTCCAGACCACCGGCGAGGTAAGAAAACAGTACCGGCCCGTCCTGGGTGGTCTCTGACGCGATGGAGAGCAAAAACCCGGTGCCGGTCAGTACCATACCCAGTACCACCCCGGTCCGTGCCCATTCACGCCGTAGAGGTTTCACGCTCATAGTACCCCCTTTTCTTTCGGCGGCGGTCACCGTCCGTAAACATGCTTCACCGTTTCTTGAACAAAACCCAGAGCACAAACATGGCGGCGCAAACGGCGCCGGTAATGAGATAGACACCCCCCACCCCGAGCCACGCCCCGATGGGGCTCAGAATGATCGGTGAAAAGAACTGGCCGATGAAGCCGAAAGTACCCAGGTACGAAGCCGCCCGACCTCGAAATTCGGGGGGCACCGTCTCTCCGACCCATAGCGCTACCGCCGGTACCAGCAAACCCTGGCTGGCGCCGAAGAACAAGATCCCGAGCGCGATGGTGGCCGGGATGACGGAGTATGAAATGGTGAAGAGGCTGACGGCCCAACCCAACAGGGCGATGGCGACGATGGCACGGTAGGACAATCTGGACCTGATGCGCCCGAAGAAGAGCGAGGTGAAGGCCGACGCGAAACCCACCCCGGCGATGAAGAGACCGAACAGAAATGGGCCCGTGATGGCCACCGTTTGCAACTTGGCGGGGATGAAGAGCACGATAGAGTAGAGCGCCACGTTACCGAGGAAGATGAGCCCGTATATGGCGAACAGTATCGGCGCGCGGCGCAGAATGGTGAGCACGGAGGCGCGGGGCGCAGACGAAGCGGACCCGGATCCGTCGGTGCTGCGTACGTCCGGCACCAGCACCAGTGCCGCCAGACCGAGCGGCACGCCAACGGTGTAGATGGCGAAAGGCAGATGCCAGGAGAAACTGCCGAGCCACCCCCCAAGCAGCGGCCAAACCACGCCGCCGGCTGCCCGGCGCCCAGGGCTGGCAGGGGGGTCCCGCCGCGTACAGGTGCAGCCTGACAGCGGGCACGGGTCTGAGGAGCACGGAGGCGTGGGGCGCCGGCCCAGCGTGGTTGGCACGAAGAAAGGC
>CAZPSW010000184.1:0-3438 GCA_964589255.1 uncultured Dehalococcoidales bacterium | reverse complement strand
CAACTCTCATTTCGGGATCACCGATGTTATCGGGATTCTGAAGGGAACGGTGTCACAGTTGCGAAAGGAAACTGAAGAGACTTCGTCTCTTTTACTCTTTGTGGTTCAGGGGTAAATAATCCGACTACGCCGTGGCGGTGGTAGAATGGAGTCGACGGGGGTGTGTATTGAGCTTGAGTTGCGGCCTGGTGGGACTGGCCGGTTCCGGTAAGACCACCATCTATAACGCCGTCACCGCGGCGGGGGCAGCCTATTTTGACGGCGCGGAAATGCACAGCGCCACCGTTGACGTACCGGACGTCCGCCTCGAGGATCTGGCCGAAATCTATCACCCCCAGAAGATCATCCCGGCGACGCTGAACATCGTCGACATTCCGGGTCTCGCCGCCGGGGACGCGGCCCAGGCCGGACGCGGCAACCGGTTGCTGGCCCACGTCAAGGACGTTGACCTGCTGCTGCACGTGGTGCGCTGTTTTGATCCCGCGCGGGGGAAAATAGACCCGGTGGCGGACGTGGAGACGCTGGACCTGGAACTGATGGTGGCGGACAGCCGGACCCTACGTAATAAGATCGAGCGCCTGGTCAAAAGGGTGCGCGCCGGGGACGCTGAGGGGGTACGCCAGACCGCGGACTGCGAAAAGGTCTTCGCCGCCCTTGAAGAAGGGGTCCCGGCCCGCCGTCAGGCTTTGAACCCGCGGGAGCTGGAAAGCGTCGAGGAATGCAACCTCGTCTCCCTGAAACCGGTGCTCTACGTGGCCAACATCGGTGACATGGCGGACGCCGGTAACGCGCCGGTACAAGCGCTGGCGGCACTGGCCGCCGCCGAGGGCACCGAGGCGATCACCGTTTGCGGGCGGGACGAGGATGACATCAGCCGCCTGGACCCCGCGGAGCGTGAAGAATTCCTACGTGATCTGGGCATCGTGGAATCATCGATGATACGCCTGCGGGGGGCGGCCTACCGCCACCTCGGGCTGGTCAACTTCTTCACCGTCGGCCCGGACGAGGTGCGCGCCTGGACCTGCCGTCAGGGTGACAAAGCGCCGGTGGCGGCGGGTAAGATTCACAGCGACATGGAACGTGGCTTCATCCGCATGGAAGTGATGCCCTGCGCGGGCCTGCTGGAACTGGGCAGCGAGGCCGCCATGGTCAAGGCGGGCAAACAGCGCCTGGAGGGTAAGACCTACCTCGTGCAGGAGGGCGACGTGGTGGTGGTGCGCTTCGGCAAGAGCTGACGCCACCACTTTATCTGTTCAGGCATTCTGGCGCCTGAGCGCCACCACGCTGCCGCTAAAGAAGACCACTCCGAAGAACACCAGCACCACCAGTGAAATCCAGGGGAATGGCTGCCCCAATGCCTCGGCGCGGATGGTCTGGGCGGCGTGTGTCAGCGGCAGTACCGAGATCAATCCCTGCAACCAGACGGGCAGGTTCGCCAGCGAAAAGAAGGTGCCGCCAAGGAATGACATCGGCAGCAGCACCACGCTGCTGAAGGTGGCCATGTCCTGGTGCTTGCGGGCAAGCAGTGCCGCCAGCACGCCCATCTGCGCGAAGACGACGCATTCCACTACCAGCACCAGCACCATCACCACGGTGATCTGCATACCCACCACCGCGAAACCGATGAGCATGAAGAGCACGGAGACGATCAGCCCCCGCACGATGCCGATCAGGGATTTGCCCAGGATAAGCGGCACCAGCCCCACCGGCGCCATCAGGAACTCGTCGAAGGACTTGTTGTAAAGACGGTCGATGTTGAGTTTCATACCGGCGCCGTTGAAGCTGGTATTCATCGCCGTCAGCGCCATGATGCCGGGGATCACGAACTGGATGTAGGCGACACCCTCCATGTTCACGTCCTGCCCCAGTCCATAGCCGAAGGCCAGGGTGTAAAGAATAGGGCCCATCAGGCTCAACAGAATGAAACGCCACCAGAGGTGACGCAGGATGCAGAGGTCCGCCCACCAGACGGAATAGATATCGTGCAGCCCCTTCACGCTACTCGCCCACCTTGTGGCCGGTCAGCTCGATGAAAACGTCTTCCAGGCTGGAGCGCCGCAGCGTGATGGAGCCCGATTTCTGGGGCAGCCCATGCATGTATTCCCGCGCCGTCTGGCGGTTCTGGAAGTAGCGGTACTTGGGGCCGGTGGGGGTCTCCGTCTCCACCACCACGATGCCGTATTTCCGCCGCAGTTCTTTCGGCGTGCCCAGCCCGATCAGGCGCCCCATGTCCATAATGCCGACGCGGTGGCAGAGGGCTTCCGCCTCCTCAATGTAATGCGTCGTCAGGAATACGGTCACGCCGCGGGCGTTCAGATTGCGGATCAGTGACCAGATGCGCCGTCGCGTCTGGGCGTCAAGCCCCACCGTGGGCTCGTCCAGAAACAGCAAGTTCGGCACGTGCAGCAGCGCCCGGGCTATTTGCAGGCGGCGTTTCATGCCCCCCGAAAGGTCATCCACGATGCGCTTCCGGGCATCAGTCAGCTCGACGTATTCCAGCAACTCGTCGATACGGGGCAGGTAGTCTGATTTCTCCAGGCCGAAGATGCGGGCGTGCAGCACCATGGTCTCAAAGACATTAACCTCGCGGTCCATGCTGAAATGCTGTTGCAGCACCCCGAATTGCTGCTTCACGGCGGCGTCCCGCCGCGCCACGTCCTGGGCGTCGATGAGGACACGTCCCGAGTCCGGCTTGGTGAGGGTGGTGAGGATGCGGATGGCGGTCGTCTTGCCGGCCCCGTTGGGGCCCAGGAAGCCGAATATCTCGCCGCTGTTGATGGTCAGGCTGAGGCCGTCGACCGCCTGCACGTCACCGTATCTCTTGGATAGATTTTCAATCTCGATCATTTATCGGTACCGGGGTCGTGACTCGTCCCGGCGGCCATGATGGGCGCGTCCCACCCTACGCCGGGCCTGTAACGATTATAGCATCCGGAGGGTGGTATCAGCTACGCGGCACCGGCCCGGGTTTGGCGGCGCCCGGGTGCCACCCGCCAAAGTGGTAAAATCAGGGGTCCGCCGTGGAGAAACCGGCTGGTGGAGAAATACCCCTGAAAATAGCACACCGCAACGCGCTCTTCCTGCTGCTGGCGGCCGCCACCCTGACGGTGATGGCCGGTGCCGCGGTGTCGCCGATTACGACCCTGATGGGAGAGGCGCTGGGGGTTGACGTCGCCCAGGCGCGTTTGCTGATCACCACCCACGGTATTATGATCGCGATATGCAGTCCCCTGGTGGGTGTTATCATTGACCGGGTGGGCGCCAAGCGGCCCTTCGCCGCCGGGTTGATCCTCTACGGGGTGGCCGGTTCCATGGGCATCTACACCGATATCTACTGGGTGCTCATCATGAGCCGGATATTGCTCGGCGTCGCGGTGGCCGCCATTTTTACCTCGGTCACGGTGCTGATCCTGAATATCTACACCGGCCGTACGCGCA
>CAZPSW010000183.1:0-3475 GCA_964589255.1 uncultured Dehalococcoidales bacterium | reverse complement strand
TGAGGAAGTACCAGGCCGCCTTGGCCGGGTTTTCGGTGACATCTGGGTTGGCGATCTCACGTAACGGCGCCTTCGCCGCCACGGACCAGAGCAAGAGTAGCACGGTGGTACCTAGTGTCACCAGCACCTCCAGCAGCAGCAGGTGCGACCAGGAGGAAACGGTATCGTCCGGACCCTTGTCCACCATCGGGCCGGTACCCTTGACGACCTCCATCAGGCCGTAGGTCTTTTTCGGGTCTTTGGGGAATAATTCCGGAGTTTCGGTGCTCACCGTATCGCCCCCTTCTCCATTGACCGCTGCCCCTCGAGCGGGCTGGAGAGGCCACCGTCCTTGCGGATGCGCCAGAAGTGAACCATGATCAGCAGCGTCATGATCACCGGTAGCAGCGCGATGTGCAGCGTGTAGAACCGTATTAAAGCCGCCGAACCCGCCTCAGCGGCGCCCAGCATCAGGAGCCGTATCTCGTCACCAAGCCAGGGGAAGGAACCGACGATGTTGGTGCTCACCGTGATCGCCCAGTACGAAAGCTGGTCCCAGGGCAGCAGGTAGCCGGTGAAGCTCAGAATCAGGGTCAGTACCCAGAGCACCACCCCGATCACCCAGTTGAATTCGCGGGGTTTCTTGTAGCCGCCGGTGTAAAAGACGCGGCAGAGATGCAGAAATACCGTCACCACCATCAGGTGGGCGGCCCAGCGGTGCAGCGTGCGCCAGAGAATGCCGAAGGTGACCGCGGTCTCCAGGTTCTGGATGTCCGCGTAGGCGCGCTCCGGGGAGGGCACGTAGAAGAACATCAACCAGATGCCGCTGACCACCAGCAGGATGAAGAGAACGAATGAAATCAGCCCGAGCCCCCAGGTGTAGGTCACCTTCAGAGAGTGTCGTTTGACCCGCACCGGGTGCATGTGCAGGAAGAAGCTATTGAACATCACCAGGGCGCGGTTTTCGTCCGTGTTGGGGTAGCCCTGCCGGAACATGGAGCGCCAGAAAGCGCTCTGCCTCAGCCGGCCCATCAGGGAACGGCCACGGCCCTCCGGGGACTGAGACTCGGTGGTCTCACTCATGCTGAATCTCCCGTATATACAAGTTCTTCCTCGAAGCTGACGGCTTCCATGGTGATGGCGCCCACCGGGCAGCGCCGGGAACAGAGCCCGCAACGAATGCAGCGGGCCTCATCTTTGATCATGGCGGTGCTGCCCAGGCCATCTTCACCGTCGATGCGGTCCATCACCTCCTGCGGCAAGTCCAGGTTCGTCACCGAGGTCAATTTGAGACAGCTCTTGGGGCAGACGTCGACGCAACCGCCGCAAAGGATGCAGAGATCGCGGTTGAAGACCGTCTGGATGTGACACTTGAGGCAGCGCCGTGACTGCTGCTTGGCGGTCTCCTCGTCATAGACCAGTTCCACCTCGGAGATACCGGTGCGCCTGTCGAGTGATGTCTGGGGCGGGTTTTCGCGTGGCTTGTCCGCGTATTCGGTAGCGGGTAAATAATCCAGGGGAACGGCTTCCATGTGCCCGCGGCGCACCACCTTGACCTGCCCCTGTTTGAGGTAATTGTCGATGCCGCGGGCGGCCTTGTGCCCGTCCGCCACCGCCTCGATCACGGTGCGCGGGCCGTAGACCACGTCCCCCCCGGCGAAGATACCGGCGGCGCTGGTGGCCATGGTCTCGGGATCGGCGGCGATGGTGCCGTGCGGTGAGATCTCAATGCCGTCCGTGGGTCCGATGAAGGTGAGATCACTCTGCTGGCCAATGGCGAGCACCACGGAACTGCAATCGATGATTGATTCCGACCCCGCTACCGGTACCAGGGTGCGGCGACCGTTTTCATCGTATTCGGAGCGGGTGGCCACCGTCTCCAGCCCGGTCACACTGCCGTCCTGACCTAAAATACGGTTGGGAATGAGGCCGTTGTGGATCACAGTACCCTCTTCCTCGGCGCCGTCCAGTTCTTCCTGCGAGGCCCGCATTTCTTCGCGGGTGCCGCGGTAGACCAGGTGTACTTCCCTGACGCCCAGGCGCAGGGCCCGCCGTGTCGCGTCGACGGTGGTTACCAGGTTGTTTTCGGCGAGCAATGGGGAGACATCTTCACCGAGCCTAGCGGCAATGCGCGCGGCGTCCACCGCGACATCACCGCCGCCGACCACCACCACCCGGTCACCCAGGGATACTTTGTAGCCCAAATTCACGTTGAGTAGCAGGTTTACCGCCGCCACCACGCCGTCCAGCTGCGCGCCCGGCACGTCAAGTCCACGGTCACGGTGTGCCCCGATGGCCAGGAAAATAGACTGGTAGCCCTGTTCGCGCAGGTCGGCCAGGCCGAAGTCATCGCCCAGGCGGGTATTCATCTTCATTTCTACGCCGAGGTTCTCTATCTCGCCGATCTCTGATTTCAAAACATTTCGCGGCAACCGGTATTCCGGAATGCCCAGTATCGCCATGCCGCCGGCCACCGGGGCCTCTTCAAATACCGTCACCTGGTGCCCCAGCAGGGCCAGGTCATGGGCCGCCGTCAGTCCCGCGGGACCGGCGCCGATGACGGCCACCCGTTTCGCTGTCACCGCGCCGCTGGCGGCCTTGGCGGTGGTCTCACCTTCCCGGCTGAGCTGGGAATAACTGTCCACCGTGAGCACATTGGAGGGGTTCCGAGCGGAGAGCAGGGCGGCGCCGACCTCCGGGTCCTGGTCACGCGTGATGGGCAAGTGACTGAGCGCCTCAACGCCGTAAGATTCACAGAGAAAGCGCTTCAGGGCGCGGATCGCCACCGGACCGTCGATCTTCCCGCGACGGCAGGCCTTCTCACAATGGGCGGCACAGACCCTCCCGCAGGTGGAAGCAAACGGGTTCGGTTGCCGGGAACTGATGTATCCCGGTTCGTATTCACCATCAGCGACCGCATTGACATAACCACGGGCGTCGGTGTAGACGGGACAGGCGGCCTGACAGGATATCTGCCGCCGGTAATAGTCCAAATCCACAATCTCGGTGGTGTATTTGGCTGCCTGGTTTGGAACCGTCAAGAAGCTTGAGCCGACCTTTCCCAATTGAAATAACAGCGGGGCATTTCGATGTCTTAGCGCCAGATACTAATCATATGTCCCCGAGGCGCGGTTGTCAATCTTTAGGGTGGGGTGCCGCATAGTGATTGACAATGTGACGCCCGGGCGATAATATCGGGGACAGGAAAACACCCGCTGGTGCCCGCTTGGGGCGGATACCGGGGAGACGGCATGTCAGCGGACGCACCAGCGAATAATAATGCCCGGATCGGCAAATTTGCCTTGATGCTGGTCATCACCATGGCCTGCGGCCTGGCGGCGGCGGCCATCGGCGGGGCGGCCTACGCCAGTCTCGGGCCAGGGGGCGACATTGGTTTCGCCCGGCTTGGTAATTTCCTGATGGGCGCCATCGCCGGTTACGTGGTGGGGGTGATCATCGGCATCTGGCTGGCGGCGCGGCTCCTGCGCCGCCCTGG
>CAZPSW010000182.1:0-3480 GCA_964589255.1 uncultured Dehalococcoidales bacterium | reverse complement strand
CGTCCGGCCATAATCTCCCGCGCCATGGCGTCAACCGCCACCGAAAAATCCTCGGTGATCGGCTGGCCCGTCTCCAGGGCGCGCGAGAAGTCCTCGCAGTAGTTGCCCATGAAACGCTCGCCGGCGGCGTTCTCGTAATAAAGGAACATATTGGTGCGCTTGTAGAGTTCGCCGTCCTTGAAACCGTAGCCGTAGCCGGGACCGAATTCCGCGTTCATCATTTCGGCGCCAGCACGGTAGGCCATGGCGATGCCGACACCGGTATTGACGACGAAGAACTTGTTGCCCTGGCCCATCAGGCTGCCGTTGGCGATGATGGTGGCCCCGGCCTCGAAGACCAGCGTCTTACCGTCCACTAGCCCGTAGCCGACGGCGCCGCTGACGCGCCCCTCCCGCTTTAGCAGGTCCGCCACGAAGACCTTGTCCATGAGGCGCACCCCGGCCTTTTTGGCGACGCTCTTCAGGCGAATCATGAACTTGGCCGGATTATAACGCGCGGTGGGGTAATAGCGCTGGCGGTCAGAGAAGACCAGCGCCCCGTTTTCCTCAAGGTACGGCAGGTTGAATTCCTTGACCTCGCTGAGGACGGTGTCGTAAGCGGCCTCACCCACCTGGCGTGTCCAGTCCTGGTTGTTGAGGAATTCACCGTTGGGGCCCACCGCCCACTGGAACCAGTCCTCCTGGCGTTCCGGGGGCACCGCCATGCAGATACCGGCGGTCAGCGGCACGCAACCGGCCCAGCCGATGCCGCCCTTATCCACCACCAGCACATCGGCGCCCTGTTGCGCCGCCCGGATGGCGGCGTGCATACCGCTGATGCCGCCGCCAATGACCAGCACGTCGGATTTGATGGTTTCGCTTACCGGTTCCGTTTTGGGCATCGTCTATCCTTCAGACGCAACGGTGTGATTATATCGGTGACGGGATCGGGTGCAGGCGTTCCGGGGTGACCTCAAGGCAGTCGCAGGGGCAGAAATCCTCGCAGCCCCAGCAGGCGACGCAGTCCGCGTTATAAACAATAACGGCCTTCTTTTGCTCGATGCGAAAGACATCCTGGGGGCAACAGGCCAGGCAGATACCACAGCCGTTGCAACGTTCCTGAATTGCCTTGTCCCGCACCGCCATGCGTCGTCTCCGGAATCGTATTTGCCGGGGTTTTCGCGCCCGAGGCGCCATACACGGCTTTATACCCTCGAACGATGCTCCCCATTATAGGATTGACGGGGGGGTGCTGTCAATTTGCGGCGGCGCTGGCGCGGGATTTACCGGTGCCGTAGCGGCGGGGTTAGCAGCAAGGCCCGGAAAATGTTAAGATACACCCAGCGCTGTCAAAATTATGGGGCGCACGCGCCGCGCACGCACGCCGCTGTCAATACGAGAGGATTTGGTTGATGGATAACGAGTACCCGGAACTGTCTCTGAAGGAGCGCGACCGGCGCTGGGCGATGATGCGGGGTTTCATGGCGGACCGGGGCTTCGAAATCCTGATGCTGGCCGGGCTCTACGGCATGGAGCAGCTTGACGGCTATCTCACCAATGACTATACCCACGGCATGGTGATCTTCCCCCTCAAGGGTGAACCGATCTGCCTCACCTGGAGCGCCAGCTATATCATCCGCCACCGCGAGGACCTCCTCCGCGGCGGCACCGCCTGGATGACGGACTACCGCGTCGGCCCCACCGCGCGTCACTGGGTGGACACCCTGAAAGAGATGGGGTTCCAGCAGAGCAGCATCGGCGTGGTGGGTCTGGCCACCAGCACACCGGGCAACCCGGAGGGCTTCATGCCCTACAATGCCTGGGCCTACGTCCTGGAGAACCTGCCCGGGGCCAAATTCACCGAGGTCTCCCAGGAATTCGCCGAGGCGATCATGACCAACAGCGAGGAAGAGCGGGTGCTCATCCGCCATGCCGCCGAGATCGGCGAAAGGGCCTGTGAGGCGATGTTTGAAGCCACCAGGCCGGGGGTCAGCGAGGCCGAAATCTACGCCGCCATCATGAGCGCCACCTATTCCCGCGGCGCCACCGCCATCGCCCCAACCCTGATCCTACAATCCGGCCCGGACAATCCCAGCTGGCAGGAACCAATCTGGACTTACCAGGCGCAGCGCCCCCGTATCATTCAGGAAGGTGACATCGTGCAGGCCGAACTTTTCCAGCGCTACGGAGGCAAGGACGCGCAGCAGCAGATGTCGATCGCGCTAAGCCCGGTGGACCCGGTCAGCCTGGAATGCGCCAAAATCGCCGAAAGCGCCTACCAGGCGGGCGTCGCCGCATTAAAACCGGGGCTGGTCTTCGACGAACTCGTCGACATCATGGAGAAACCGATCACCGACGCCGGCTGCTGGTACCTCACCCCGGTGGTGCATACCTTCAACCCGCTGATGGCCGCCAGCGGGCGTACCCAGGTGGGCATCGAGCAGTTGCCCGGCATCACCACCGTGAAGGGCTACCAGGGCCGCGGCACGCGCGGTGGCCACGTGGTGATACAGCCGGGGATGGTGTTCTCGATGCAGCCGAATGCCTGCCGCGGGCGCTACCGCGTCAACATCGGCGGCACCGTGATGATCACCGAAACCGGCGTTGAAGAACTGAACAGGCTGCCCAATAAAATGAACATCAAGTAGGTACACCGGGAACGGTGGTGACAATTTCCACGAGACACGCTAGACTAGACCATCACCATTTGGCTCCGCCAGGGTCTCATCAAGGCGGTGGCCGAGATAACAAGCCATGAGGAGGGGAGACATGCTTTAAGCTCCATCCGGCAAGGTACCGGGTGTCAATATTAGAAACTTAGGAGGAAATCATGCAAGGTATGCGCAAATATCTATTGGGGATGCTGCTGGTCATCATCATGGTGGGCACGCTGCTGGCGGGTTGCACCCCGGAAGCCCCGGCCCCCGCACCGGCACCAGCCCCCGCTCCGGCTCCGGCCCCCGCTCCGGCTCCGGCCCCCGCTCCGGCACCGGCCCCCGCTCCGACACCGGCGCCCGCTCCAGCACCGGCTCCGGCGCCGGCGCCCGCTCCACCGCCTTCGACCGAGGTCTTCACCTGGACGCTGGCGACCAATTTTGGCGCCTCCCCGACGCTCTGGGTCTTCAATGACTGGGGCTGGTTCCAGAAGCGCGTCGAGATGGCCACCGACGGCCGCATCATCCTGGAAAACAAGATCAATCTCTTCCCCGCCACGCAGACCATCGACGGCGTCATCCGCGGTGACGCGGAGATCGGTTTCCAGCGCACTCGTATCAACAGTGGCGACAAGCCCGGAGGGTGTGGCAGTGAGTGATTCATTGCCAATATTCACATCAAGCCCGGAGGCTGTAGCTACGAGTGATGTACCGTCAATCTTCACGTCAAGCCCGGAGGCACTGCGTTCCACGGTGTTCCCAGCCATAACCTGGATTTTGCCCGTGTCAAATTCAAGGCCGGGGTCGGCGGCAAGATCAACAGAGAGCTCGATCCCTGTCTTGTCAA
>CAZPSW010000181.1:0-3495 GCA_964589255.1 uncultured Dehalococcoidales bacterium | reverse complement strand
GGGCGGGACACCGCCGCGTCCGGCTCCGTCGCGGTGGCGGCGGCGGTGGCGGCGGCAACAGCGGCGTCAACGGCCAGACGGGATAATTGCCCCGGCCTGACGCCACCGCGCGCGCACCGAGACATCTCCCGTCACGGTTATTGGGGCGGTGATGATCCGGAATTACGACGCGCTGGCAACCTCGAAGCGGCGGGCCGATGCGCTGGAGATTATCCGCGTCGGGATCGAGCGCGTGCTACCGCCGGCGGTGATGCAGACCGCGCTCCGCTTTGCCGCCACCAGTCGCACGCTCTACGTCGCCGCTGACGCTCACGCCTTTCCCGATGGCCGGCTGGTAGTGGTCGGCGGCGGCAAGGCCGCCGGGCTGATGGCGCTGGCGCTGGAAGACATCGTCGGTGTGGCATTCATTACCGCCGGTTGCGTCACCTGCAAAGACGCGGGCTACGCCACGCGGCGCATCGAGGTCTTGACGGCGGGCCACCCGGTACCGGACGCGCGCGGTCTGGCGGGCGTAAGGCGCATGCTGGCCTTCCGGGAGCAGTTCGCGTTATCAGAGCACGACCTGGTGCTCTGCCTCCTTTCCGGCGGCGCTTCGGCGTTAATGCCCTGCCCCGCGCCGGGGCTGACCCTTGAGCACAAACGCCGCGTCACGGAGCAGCTGCTCGCCTCCGGCGCGCCGATCGAGGAGATCAACGCGGTGCGCAAGCACCTCTCCGGCACCAAGGGCGGCGGCCTGGGGCGCCACTTCGCACCGGCGCGGGTGGTCTCCCTGGTGCTCTCCGATGTCATCGGTAACCGGCTTGACGTGATCGCCTCGGCACCGACCTTTCCCGATAGCACCACCTTTGACGACGCCCTGAATGTGCTGGACCGCCGGGACCTGACGCGAGAAATGCCCGCCCCGGTACTGGCACACCTGCGGCGGGGGGCCGTCGGGCTGGTTCCCGAGACACCGCGGGAATTACCGAATTGCCAAAATCACATCATCGGCGACAACCGCCTGGCGCTACAGGCGATGACAGCCCGGGCCGATGAACTGGGATACCGGCCGGTCATCATCAGTGACGCCCACCAGGGAGACGCCACCGCGCTGGCCAGAGAGCGCGCCGCCGAGGTCATGGCCGGGCATTACGCGGCATACGACTGTGTCATCATCGGTGGTGAAGCCACCCTGAAATTGCCGCGAAAACCGGGCAAAGGTGGACGTAACCAGCATTACGCCGCGGTGACCCTGCTGGCATTGGCGGAATACGATGCGGACTGGGTGGTGGCCGCCGTCGGTACCGACGGTACGGACTACCTCCCGGAGGTGGCTGGCGGCATCGTTGACCGTGACGGCGCCGGGCGTTACGGTGAAATGGGCATCGACGGTTGGGACTACGTCCGCCGCTGTGACAGCTATCACCTGCTGCAGCAGTTGGGGAACGCACTGGTACGTACCGGGGACACCGGGACCAACGTCGGTGATGTCATGTTGTACCTGCTCTGAGCGTGGCCGGGCAGGCTAAGAGGGGCCGTTTTCAGGGGCGCCATCCGCCTCGACCCCGCGTTGCAAGAGGTCCAGCACCGCCTCCTCGCTGGTGGCATGGTCCTGGATCAGCATCGCCAACGCGCCGAGGGCCTGCTGCACGTCAGACTGTCGCTGTGTGGCGGCCTCGTGGCTCAAACCGCTGAAGTCCATCTGCCGGATCAGGTCCCGCGCCTGGGTCAGTTCGGACCGGATGTCGTTGTGTTCCGCCAGCAGGCCGCGCATCATCAGTTCCCCGAAGAGCGGCGGGAAGGCGCGCTCCTCCAGCTTGAAGTGCCCGTCCAGCCCCTGCTTCAGGCGGTCAAAGACATCCAGTAAACGCTGCCGGCCAGCCTCCATGTCCCCGAAACTGCCGGGTGTCCAGGCCGCCTGCTGCCGCCCCAGACCGAGAAGGGCGCTCCGGTCCGAGAGGGCGGAACCGGTGGCGGTCAGGTTGGTGACGATCACCTGGTGCGCTTCCCGAATCTGCTTGATCAATGCCAGAATGTCTCTCATTGCTACCTCCCCGGGCGGTATCATGCCCGCCGGGCCCGGCGCCGGCGCTTTACCCCAGCCCGATACGGTCCTGCACGCGTTTTAGTACCTCCGCCGCGATGGGCCTCAAACGGTCCGCTCCGGCCCCCAGCAGGGCATCCAGTTGGGCCGGGTCCGCGGTCAGTTCCCGGTAACGCCGCTGCACCGGCTCCAGGGTGTTCACGATGGCCTCGCCCAGCTCTTTCTTGAAGTCCCCGTAGCCCTTGCCTGCGAAACGTGCCTCGATTTCGGGCCGCGTCATGCCGGAACAGAGCTCATAGATGGTGAGCAGGTTGTAGATTCCGGGGCGGGCCGCGTCAAAGACGATTTCCGTTTGGGAATCGGTGGTGGCGCGCTTAATCTTCTTCACGATCAGGTCCGGCGGGTCCAGTAGGTCAATGGCATGGCCGGAGCCGGGCTCACTCTTGCTCATCTTCCGCGTCGGGTCATCCAGGCCCATGATGCGCGCGCCCACCTCCGGAATGTAGGGCTCGGGCAGGCGGAAGATGTCACCGTAGACGGAGTTGAAACGCTGCGCCACGTCCCGGGCCAGTTCCACGTGCTGCTTCTGGTCCTCACCGACGGGCACGCGGTCGGTATCGTAGAGCAGGATGTCCGCCGCCATCAGCGCCGGGTAGGCGAAAAGGCCGACGCTGACACGCTCCTGGTGCTGGCCGGATTTTTCCTTGAACTGGGTCATGCGCTGCAGCCATCCCATCGGGGTGTAGCAGTTGAGGATCCAGGCCAGCTCCGAATGGGCCGGGATGTGGGACTGCACGAACAGGGCTGACTGCTCCGGGTCAATGCCGCAGGCGAAGAGCAGCGCCGCCAGTTCACGTATCTTGGCTTTCAGTTCCGCCGGGTCCTGGGCCACCGTGATGGCGTGCAGGTCAACGACGCAGAAGATGTTGTCGTAGAGGGGCTGTGCCGCCACCCAGTTACGCACCGCGGCGAGGTAGTTGCCGAGGTGAATATTGCCGGTCGGCTGAATCCCGGAAAAGACGCGTTTCTTCATGCCTGGCTGGCTCCAATCGAGGAATCATTTCAGCGGTAGGGCCATGCCGATTATACCAAATCCAGGCGGCGGGCACTACCGCACCGGCCCGGCCCGGTGGTGTTCAGCCGGAGGCGGCACAGGCCGGGCAGCGCCCGTAGAGGTCCAGACGGTGGTCACTGATGTGGTAACCGGAATCAGCGGCCAGTTGTTGTTCCAGGTCTTCCAGGTTGTAGGCGGTGAAATCCACCACCCGCCCGCAGTTGGTGCAAATGATGTGGCCGTGGTGTTCGGCGTTCCCGGCGACGTAGCTCTTGGAGTGGGTGCCGGTACGCAGGTCACAGACCAGCCCCAGTTCCGCCAGGATGTTCAGGGTGCGGTAAACGGTCACCAGGCTGATGCGCGGGTTACGCCTGATCACCTGTTCGTAGATTGCCGCCGGTGTCAGGTGTCCCGGTGA
>CAZPSW010000180.1:0-3539 GCA_964589255.1 uncultured Dehalococcoidales bacterium | reverse complement strand
CAACGCCTACGTGGTGCGGGACGTGGAAAGCGGGCAGAGCCTGCTGATCGACGCCCCCGGCGATGCCGACTTTCTGATCGCGGAGGCAGAGAACCCGCGCTACATCTTACTCACTCACAGCCATATGGACCACATCGCCGCGCTAGCAGAGGTGAAAGCGGCGCTCAAGGTGCCCTTCGCGGCGCATGCGGCGGACGCCTCAAACTTGCCACTGAAGCCCGATATCTACCTTGATGGCGGTGAAGTGCTGGAACTCGGCGCCACGCCGCTGCGGGTGATTCACACGCCGGGTCACACCCCCGGCGGACTGAGCTTCCTGGTAGGAGAATGCCTCTTCAGTGGGGACACCCTCTTTCCCGGCGGCCCCGGTTACACCGGTTCCGCGGCGGCATTCCGGGCGGTGGTGAAATCAATTTCCGGGGAACTGCTAACTCTACCGGGCCAGGTGCTGGTGTTTCCGGGGCACGGTGACCCCACCACGGTGGTGGCGGCGGCAGCAGAATACGCCGTATTCGCGGCACGTACGCACGCCTCGGACCTTTACGGGGAAATCACTTGGGCGGGTTCCTAGTGCCGGTAGAGCACCTGGTGAAATTGTTCCCCGTACTGGTAGCCCTGACCCTCGGCGCAACTCTCAGCCCGGGTGCGCACCATCGCTTCAATGCGCGGATAGTCCGGCAGCTGCGTCTGGTGACAGGTTAAGGCCTTGAGTTTAAGCTCCAGTGTGGCGGTGATGTCGATGCTGAGGTTCGGGTCCTCACTGCCCCAGAGCCAGGCCTCTGCAACCTTATGCGGTTCCAGCCCCTGGAGCATGAAGTCCGGATAGGCCAGGTGGTCCCTGGCGTGAGGGAAAACGGCGTCCAGCACCACCTGACCGGTGATGCGGTGGTCACGGTGCCAGGTGTAGCGGCGGTAGGGGTCACAGGTCAGCACCAGCCGTGGGCGATAGACGCGGATCAGGCGTACCAGCTGCTTGCGAAATTCGTAACTGTCCTCAAGTCCCTGGTCCGGGTGGCGCAGGAAGATGACCTCTTTCACGCCGGCCACCGCCGCCGCGGCGCGCTGTTCGGCTTCCCGCAATTGGGCCAGGCGTTCCGGTTTCATGCTGCGGTCTCCGGTGCCCTTGTCCCCATTGGTACAGATGACGTAAACCGCCCGCTCTCCCTCTTTGACGAAGCGGGCAACGCTGCCGCAGCAGCCGAAATCGACATCGTCCGGATGTGGTGAGAAGACGAGTATGTCAGCCCTGGTGACCATTATACCCGCGCCGCCTGTGGCGACCCCACCAGGCAGAGGCATTCCCGGTGCAGCATCTCCGCGACGCAAGGCCAGCCGTATTCCGCCACGCTGGCGCTGATCGCTTGCGGCGAAGCGGGTGTAGTTGCCTTTAGCAGCGCCGTCAGGCGCCCACCAAGCGTTTCCGCCGAGAGGTCGGTGAGGAGGAAGCCGTTTTCGCCGTCCCGGATCACCCGGCGCATGATACCCACGTCGGTGGCGGCCACCGGCGTACCCGAAGCCAACGCCTCAAGCGCCACCAGCCCGAAACTCTCGTAGTGCGAGGGCACCACGCAGACATCGGCGGCGCGGTAATAGTCCGGCAGCATCTCGTGCGCCACCGTACCGATAAATTTAACGCGGGCCCTGACGCCCTCTGCCGCCGCCAGGCGTTCCAGACGCCTTTCTTCGGTGCGGCTGCGGGAATCCCCGCCCACCACCAGCAATTGTGCTTCAGGCGGCATCAGCGGCAGTGCGCGAATGACGCGTTCCACCCCTTTCAAGGGTTCCAGGCGGCCCACGTAGAGGATGATACCGCCGTCGCCACGATTCAACCCTGCCCGTGCGGCCACCTTCGAGCCGGGACTGAAGCGCATACGGTTGACACCGCAGGGGATGACCCGTACCTGTGACGACTGTGCCCCATAGTAGCGTTCGAGGTGTTCCTGTTCCAGCGGCGTGGAGGCGATCACGCGGTCCGCTTTACGCACCAGGGTAGCCTCGGTTACCAAGCGCAGTTCCGGTTCCGGGCGGCCCACCCCGATGGCATTCTTCACCGCGCCCAGGGTATGGAACATCACCAGATGCGGCACCTGCCACCAGAAACTGAGATAATCCCCGACGCAACCTGAGAGCCAGTAGTGGCTGAAGACCAGGTCGTAACTCACCGCGGCGCTCTCCCGGAAGGCGTTCACGTTAGCCGCGAATTCCGGCACATAATCATACAACGCCAGCTTATCAAGGTCACTGTGTTCACCGGCGGTAATGTGTACCAGCCGCGCCCCCGGCGCGATCTCCACCACCCGTGCCGCGCCGTTACCGTCGTGGCGTGTGAAGACATCCACCCGGCAACCGAGCTGGGCCAGCTCCGCGGCCACCTCGCGGACGTAAGTGCTCATGCCGCCGGTATCCCGGGCCCCCAGGGTCCCCAGCGGTGAGCTGTGGGCGCTTAATATGGCGATTCTCAAATTCGGTTCCGCTTCCTCATGAAATGTTGATACGCAGGCCGTGAAGGGGTACTTCCCGCCCGCCGAGGCGGTATTTATAGATCTCGCGGCCCTTTAAGAAATCATAGCGCATGCCGCGCCCTATTGTCTCCTCGATGCTGTAAGCCTTGGAGAGCAGCCCCACCGAAAGCCCCTGGTATTTGGGGTCAAAACCGCTGTTATATAGGTTTATTCGATCGCCGTGGGTGAAGCCGAGCAACATCGCCACTGGCTGGTCATCCAGGGCCAGGGTGCTGAGGCGCACCACGCCGGTATCCGCCAGTGCCGCCACCGCGCAGCAGAAGAAGCCGTCCATTTGTGCCGTCAGAAAGGCGGCTTTCTCCGGGCGGCTCTCGGTGAACATGTCCAGGAATCCTGGCAACCGGGCGGTAACCTGAGCGGGCTCGGTGATGGTGGTAAAGCTTACCACGCCCTCTTTTTCCAGGTTGCGCCGCTTGCGCCGCAGTTCGTGGCGCTGTTTCTTGGGTAGTGCCTCAAGATATTCATCCCAGGTCTGATAGTAGTCCAGTTCCACGGAGCTTTCTTCCGCCTCGAGGATAACTTCCAGCCCGCGTTCTCCGGCCAGCGGCACCAGGTGCCGCATCACCGATGATTCCGGGCGTAGTGAATGCAGCTCCAGGGTGCTCAATTTTCGCGCCTTGAGATCATCCAGCAGAGCGTCGTAAAAATCCGTCTCAGCGCCCGGTTTCACGATGCAATCAAGGTAATCACAGATATCCGGGCTGCCGATGAACAGGCCCCTATCACCCTGGATACGCAGGGGCGCGATGCCGGTCACGGTATCACCGTCCCGCACGCCCAGGATGGCCAGCCGGTCCGCCTGACCGAAGGACTGCCACCAGGCCGTCAGGAACGGCGGTGTCACGAAGACAGTGCCCCAGTCTAGGCCGTTACGGGGGTCTCCGTGCAGGTTGCGCAGGCTGCCATAAGTCTCTTCGGTGACGTGTAGGAGAGGGTTCATAGATATTACTATTTTATCACAGGGGGTGATGATGGGGAAATGGATGAGGCTAAGCGGTCGTTTCAGAGACCTCGTCT
>CAZPSW010000179.1:0-3542 GCA_964589255.1 uncultured Dehalococcoidales bacterium | reverse complement strand
CAGCGGCAACACGCGCGGCGTCAAGCTCTTCAACCAGCTCGCGGCCGAGGAGGACATGCACCGCCGCTTTTTCGAGCGCATCGCCAGCGCCATTCAGACGAAGCAGGGCTGGGGAGACGTGGAGTTCCACCCCAGCGGTGGCGCGAGGCCGGGCGGGGATTTTATTTGGGGGACGTTCCGAGCGGCACCTGGGCCCAGACAAAGTGCTGCCCGCAGGCGGCGCAATTCTGAAACTTGCCGAGGGCTTTTCCGCAGAAGGGACAGGTGGTGCGGGACAGTGAAATGATTACCGCCCCGGCTTTGTAGCGCTCCCCCCGGTCCGCAGCGTCCTCGGTATATTCCTTGACCGGCGCTTTTTTTTCCTCGATCACGGCTACCGGCGCCACCGCTGCGGCCGCAGGCAGAGTTGCCCTGACCGCGCTGACACCGCTATCGGCCAGTAACTGCCGTACTTTCGCCGCATGTTCCGCCGATGGTTCCCGGTCCCGCCACCATTTGCCCATGGTGTTGATCGAAATTCCCATGTTTTCGGCGAGTTGTTTTTTTGATATTTTCGCGCCGGCCAGATACTCGTCAAGCTGCTCTGCCCACTGATTCAAGGTTCGTACCTCCGATGTTCCTAGTCTTTATCTTACCGCAAACACGACCCCGATATCACCCCGGGCGTTGATTTTAGGGAATCTTTAGACCGGGAAATGCGGCATTTAGCTGATATATGGAAATAAGTCCTATTCTGAAAAAGCACCTCAGTACGGTTAACCAGAGAAGTTTAAAGATGCCGCAGACACTGGTGCTATACCCCGCTCGGGGCGCCTAGTTGTGGTCTCCTGAATCTTTTCGGGCTAAACCCCATCCCTTTTATCTCTCTAGACTCCAACTCACCACGTACACAGCATCAGGCGTCTCAATCAGGTCCGCCCTGACCCGCGCACTGCTGGCGCCGCTGCCAACATGGGTGGCGTTGGCGCCAACGCGGTAGATGTCTCCACTGACCTCTCCGATAGTGCCGATGTCAACGCGGTTGGCCACCACCCAACTGTATTCGCCCGTCGCTTCGCCGCTGCCGGAGGCGTGGAAAGCCTGGTAGCGCTGCGGCTCCTCCGAAGACACCGAGGGGGCGGGATTCCCCAGCGTCCAGCGTAAAAGCTCGGCGCCGTTGGTATCGGTGGTAATGGTGGGTTCCCCCAGCACCAGGTTGTCCGGATACAGGGACGCCGATGCGGTGATGTAGTTGAAGCCCTCGGGTAAACGGATGCCGATCTCACCGAGGTGTACGGTAGGGGTGCCGGGCAGCGGCTCCCAGGTCACCGTGACGTTGGCGGCATAGGCCTGGACGGTGGCGTTCCAGGTGATGTTGCTGCTCACCGTGAGGTAGTCATTGTGGCCGCCGATCTCCACGAACTCCCCCCAGATGATCATGTAAGTGCCGAGGTCCTCGTTCTCCATGCTGACACTGTGACCGTTGAGCGTTTCCGGCAGCACCGCCAGCGGCTCAAGGTCATTTGAACCGGCGGTATCGACTGCATCACGATGCCGAAGGAAAGCGTGCCCAGGTAGATCACGCCGAGGGCCACCCAGCGCTGGTGGGCGCCGCCGCTACCGGTTACTACAGGTTGGGTCAATGAGAGCCTCCCCCTAGCCGCGCCAGGTAGTGAGTTCCGCCGCCGGGGTGCGCGCGCTGACGACGCTGTTCACCGACGCCTCCGGGTCCGGATACCCCAGCGCGATCGAGAGCGCCACTTTTTTGGATTCGGGGATGGCGGTGATGCTCCTCACCGCGTCGGGAAAGGAGACACCCGCCAGGCAGAGACAGGTGCCCAGCCCGTGGCCCAGCGCCGCCAGGCAGATGGTTTGGGAAATAAGCCCCAGGTCGTATTGGGTGCGGGCCACGTCAAGATCCTCGTCGACGTAGAGGATCAGCGCCACCGGGGCGTCGAAAAAGCGGATCGCGCGCACCCGCCACTGTTCCTTCTCCTCTTCGGTGAGCACTTTTCGGATTTCCGTGGCGATGGCCTGGGTGCGCTCCAGGTAGGCGCCGTTGCGGGCGCTCACCGGGTAATCCGCGTGGCTCTCCTCGCCCGCCTCGCGGCGGCGCTGGTTTTCGTCTTTCAGACGGCGTAGCGTATCACCGGTGACGACCACGAATTGCCAGGGCTGACAGTTCGTCGCGGAAGGGGCGCGGACGGCCAGCTCCAGCAGTTCCGAAATGGTTTCAAGCGGCACTTCCTTTGGCTGGTAGGCCCGAATTGTCTTGCGGTAGCGGATGGCTTCTTCAATCTGCATTTGAGGGTCTCCTCCCGGATTTTATCTGCGGCGCTTGATGCGGGCCACCAGGGCGCGTTTGTCACTGTTCCGCAGCAGGCCGCTGAAAAACCAGCCGTAAACACCGAAAATAGCGACGCCGCAGGCGACGCGGGCAAAGATCGAGGCCCAGGGGGACGCCAGGTTCACCTGGAGCCCGACACCCAGCGCCAGTTTCGCGGCCATGCGCTCATCTCCCGGCACAGTCTATCATTTTCCCCGGCGCGACACCATAATGAGCCGGGCGGCCCAATAATATAAGCCATCAGGTTCAACAAATAGGGCCAAATGGGTTGACACGCTTATGGAATTATGCTAAGAATAGGGCGGTGTGGGCGGCCTGTACGGGTTTGGCTCCGGTGGAGTTGTACCATGAAGTTGGTCCGGGTTCCGGGTAGGGTGATTTTGTGAAGACGTATCGTTTCAAGCTTCTGAGTCTGATCTTAAGTAGTATCATCGTGGCGTCGCTGATTGTAGCGCCGCTGCCGGTGGCGGCCGCCCCGGGTGATATTGTTAATCTCACTGTGGCCGCCAATCCGAGTAACGGCGGCACCGTCACCATCGGAGGGAACCAGGTGCCGTTTAACCAGGCGCTGCCCGTATCGGAAGGTGCCTCGTTGACTATCGTGGCCATCCCGACCGCTGGGGGCTACAGTTTCGTGAACTGGACTCTGTCCAATCCGGGCGCCGGAACCTTCGGCGATGCCAACAGCGCCTCCACCGTACTCACTCTCACCGGCCCTAATACTCTGACCGCTGTTTTCCAGCTTCCACAGCGTACCCTCACGATCAGCGTCAGTCCGGCCGAGGGCGGCAGCACGACACCCACCGCAGGGACGCCTCAGTACGATGTTGGTACCACGGTGAACCTTACCGCCACCCCCGCCACCGGCTACCGGTTCGTTTACTGGCAGGGCGCGGTACGTGACGCCGGTACCGCCACTACGGTAACCGTGTTGGGCCAGAATGAGGCGATAATCGCACACTTCCAGCAGATCACCGGCCCGCAGGTCACCCTGACGCTGGCCAAGAACCCGCTGGCGGGCGGCAATATCACTCCAACCGCCGGCGTTAATACGTACAATCTGAACACCGCGGTACCGCTGGTCGTCTCCCCCGCCACCGGTTATTCCTTCAGCCACTGGAGCGGGGACAATGCCACCATCACCAACACGACTGCCGCCGACACCACGTTCACCGCGACGGTAAATGCCTCGATTACGGCGAATTTTAATGTCGAG
>CAZPSW010000178.1:0-3571 GCA_964589255.1 uncultured Dehalococcoidales bacterium | reverse complement strand
GCACGTTCAGGATCAAACCGGTGGCGATGCTGAGCATGCCCATAGTGAGCAGCAGTATCGAGATCATGGCGGAACCCACCTGGAGCACCTGCTGCACCTGCAACACGCGGATCACGATGACGCCGATGATAATACCGGCCACGATGGAGATAAAGCCCAGGGAGCCGAAGGCGAGCAACGGTCTTCTTTCAGAGATCATCACCATGACGCGGCTGAGCACGCTCAGACCGTGGCGCACTGGATGCAGCGTGGAGCCATCGGTGTCATAGCTGACCGTGATCGGCACCTCGCGCACCGTTAGCCCCTGGGCGCTGGCGGCGCTGACGATCTCGGCGGAGACGGCCATCCCGGTTTCCTTGAGCTTCAACGTCTCCAGCGCATGCCGTGAATAGGCCCGGAAGCCGGACTCGGTGTCCCCGACGCTGGATTTTGAGGCCAACCGGGTGAAACCGCCGATGACGCGCTGCCCGAAACGCCGGTAGGCCGGGATGCGGTGTTGCTGCGCGGCGCGGGAACCAATGACCACGTCGGCGCCGTCGCGGATGGCCTGTACCAGGGTCGGAATTTCAGACGGGTCGTGCTGCGCATCCGCGTCCAGTATTACCAGCACCTCGGCGTTTCTTTGCAGGCCCTCTCTTAAAAGCCCGCGTATGGCGCTGCCGTAACCCATGTTGGAGCCGTGGCGCACCACCTTGGCCCCGGCCATTTCGGCGATCTGGGCGGTACGGTCGGTACTGCCGTCGTCAACCACCACCACCTCGTCGGCATAAGGCAGGATTTGCAGCACCAGACTGCCGACGTATTTGGCCTCGTTGAAGGCGGGCATACCAACGATGATTGTGGCGCTTGGGACTGGGGCCACGTTTTTACTCCGTTTCTCTGGGCGCATTATACCGCAAACGCGCCAGGGGGCATAGGGGTGCAGGCCTTTGTAAAAGGAATTTCTTTGCGGTTTGGCTATGTACCCCAGAACCAGTCAAAGAGACGGAGTCTCTCAATCTAATATCCCCTTCCCCTGATTTTAGGGGAAGGGGTCAGGGGATAGTGTCACCCCAAAACAAACAAATTAAAGGTGACTGCGCAGGCGGCCCCGTGGCCTTTCCTTAAGACCAACATCAGAGGCGCCGCCGGTATATATACCCGTGTATCAGGTTTAATTGGCCATGAACTAAAGGGAAGTATATTATGTCAAGGTGTTCCAGCACCAGACCGGAGGTAGCGGGCCGGGGCCAGGCTCATATCTGGTAGTCTTCGTGGACCTCTTCGGGGCGGCCAAATCGCACCCTCTCCCAGGTCCGTTCGTGGAAGTAATAGGCAAAGAATTTGATCGCGGAGTCAACCAGGCCAACGCCCGCCGCAATGGCGATTTCCCGGGTGATGAGATAGGCCACCAGGAAGGTCACCAGAGTGGCGATGACGCGCCATGTCACCGCCTTGACCAGGCTCCGTTTATGGCTTTCCCGTTTGTCGCCCATGGCGTTAGCCGGTAACATTGAGAGCGCACTGGCGCCCGGCGTAATGCTTCAAACCAAGCGTCAGGCCCCTCACCGTGACGACGCGGCCCACTTCAACCTCTGGGTGTGGATGCCGCACTCGCCGCCACACTTACTGGTGTTCTGCCAGCGCCCGTCCCTTTCCAGCACGCCACCGGGATGGGAGCAGGGGGCGCAGCCCAGCGAACGATAGCCCGCGGCGTACCAGGGATGTGGTTTGATCGCTCGGCTGCCCATGTAGTTCCAGATATCGGCCTCGGTGAAGGTCAGGATCGGATTGATCTTCATCAGGCCGCCCTTTTCCTCGATCTCCTGGTAGTCGGTGCGGGTACGCCCCTCGGTGTTCCTGAGGCCGGTGATCCAGGCGTCGAGGTCCTTCACCGCCGCAATGGTGGGGACCACCTTGAGCAAGCGGCAGCACTCGTCAGGATCGATGTCATAGATTTTACGTCCAGTACCGTCTTCGATCTCGGATTTTCGAGCCTCAAATTCGGCCGCCGGCAGCAGTACTACATCCACCGCGTCGTCCTGTAGGTTTTTCGGCACGCTGTCCGCGACGATGTAGACCCGGGTCTTCAGGGCCATCTCGCGGTTCATTTCCCGGAGGTATTCGAAAGTCTCATCGGGCTTGTAGCGTGTCATCACCGCGAAGACTTCAATAGCGGGGTCCACTTCCCGCGCGATGTGCACCACCACCATGCTGTCCTTACCGTAAGAACATGCTACGGCGATCCGGGGATAATCTTTGATCGCCCCTGCAATCAGGTCTTTGGCGTGTTCTACCTTGCCTTCCAGAATACTGCCTGCCATGATACCTTCCTTATATGACTACCAGTGCCACCTATTGTTGATTGATTAGATATTGTATATCAACAATAGCATAGAGAAAAGTAGTTGTAAAACGCCGGAGTGGAGTGCCCCCTAAAAACTACTCCAGTCACCGGGTAATACCCCGGTTGAAAAGACGGCCCACGCCGTCTAGAATGAGAAAGGTAAAACCCACATCCACCCAGAGGTAAACATTGACCGTGATATACCGCCACCGTCTACTGATGGAAAAGATATATGGTAAGTCCCTGGCCGCCGCCGGCCTTTATGACATCCACAAGACGAGCCACAACACGGAAAAAATGCGCCAGTGGCGCCGCAGCTACTTCAAGAACCTGACACTCTTCATGCTATGCATCTACGGCGCGCCCTTCATCATGGCCTATTACGCGGTGAAATACCGGCGCCTGATCTAAGACGCTGCTGCCATCCGCCGCGCCCGCCGCGCCAGCGCCGCGGCCAGAAACGGTATCCTGCGATACACGTTATGGAAAGCCACCGAGTGGTACTGCACGTTGGGGCAGTCAAAACAACTGCCGCAGACCGGTTTTCCGGTGGCGTGCATCTGCGTCGCCAGGAGGCGCAAGCGCCGGCTTGAGGCGCGCTGCCAGATTTCCTTGAAGCCCTCCCGGTAAAGGTTACCCAGCGGTACTTCCCCGGCCGCGGGGCAGACCAGTACGTCCCCGTTCGCCGCCACATACGCCTGAATGTAGGCGTTGTAACAGGGGTAGAGACGCCGCTGCGGGTCAGACCCGGCAAAGCTCAGCCCCAGCGCCCGCTGCACTAGTTGCAGGGACAGTTCCAGGCGCCGTGACAGTTGCCGCTGCCCCAGGTAACGCGCCGCCGTCAGCGCCACTTCACGACGCATCTCCCAGTCAAGTTCCCAGGGAATAAGTTCCGGAAAGTCGACGCTCACCTGGCGCGCCATGAAGGCCACGTCCCAGTCACGCGCCAGGCGGATAAAATCCTCAAACTCGGTGTAGTTTTGACGGTTCAAAACGTAATTCAGCCTGAGCTTGTCACTGGCCCCCGGAAACTCCAAGATGCGGCTGATTTGCGCGGTGATCTGCCCAAATAGGTTCTCGCCCCGGTAGCCGTGGACGGCCTGGTGGGCGGCGCCGGAGCCGGAGTTCAGGCTCACCGTGAGGCGCGCAATGCGGCTGAAAAGGGCGGCGTCGACCTGGTCCAGCGTGCCGCCGTTGCTCAGTATCTCAATGTTGAAATCAGCCCCATGGCGGTGGATCGCCGGT
>CAZPSW010000177.1:1907-3594 GCA_964589255.1 uncultured Dehalococcoidales bacterium | reverse complement strand
CGACCTCGGTCTGCACCACCACCACCTCACGGCCGCCGCCGATCATTACGACATCCCTGATCCTAAACCCCAGCCCCCGCAGGAAGCTCAGCGCGGCGGGTTCCACGTTGAGGAACTGGAGCCCGGTATGGGGCCCCTCGTGGCTGGCGCCGCTGCCGCCGACAACGCTGGATCCGGACGAAGAGAAGGTGGTACCGTCCCAGAACGCATCCCGGCGGCGGGTGATGCAATTCACCTTGAAGACGGGGCAGTTCTCGTTGCCGAAGAGGTAGCCCGAGGCGATGTCCTCGGCGTACGGAGATCGGAAGGGGCATGATCTCGTCCTCTAGCATGAACTCGCCCTCGATTACCCATTCCGCCGTCGCTGGCACCATCAGGCCGGGGATCGTCTCGGACGGGACCAGCTCGATGGGTTCCCCCCGCATTGACGAGACGACTTCGTATTCGTCTCCGTCCACCGGCCAGCGGAATATGCGCAGCCCCGCGGTGACGTGGACGTCTGCGGTGACGCCGTAGATGAAGGCCGCCGGCATAGGCCGGTTCTTTTGCTTGTAGTTCTTGAGGTAGTAGAGGCCGGCGTTGCTCGCCACCTGCCCAGCGTAGATCAGGGTGGCGAACATCTCCCGGCGCACCTTTTCCTCCGGGAAGGGTTGCACGGGGTTAGCGTCCCGCCACTCGTACTGCCCCAGTCTGACCTTGCCCAGGTCATGGTGGCCGGTCTCCGGGTCGTAGACCACGATAGTGCCGTTGCAGGTGCTCCAGAGCACCTGGTTGAACTCCACCCAGTTGCGTGGGATGTCCCGCCTCAGGTCCAATTCGTCCCGGTTGATCACCACCTCCTTGCAGGGGGCGGCGCTGTGCGGCACGGTGACCGGCTTGATCTTCCCGTTTTTCAGACCGTCGATCTTTTCGCACAAAGCGTCTTTGTGCGGCAGCCCCAGCCCGCGCAGTACGCGTTCGCGGCTGGGCCAGGGGTTGAGCACCACCGGAACGTCGGGACGGTTGTTGACCGGGTTCTCCAGTATCCCGATGGGCTTTCCCGGCAGCGTGTGGAGGTAGCGTACGGTGGCCCTGACCTCGGTCCTGGGTTGTTTGCCGGGGACACCGTTGCCGATCTCCACGATCTCATCATAGTCCCCGCACCTGATGGGCGCCCTGATCCGGAGCACGTTGCCCAGTGCTTCCTCGTCGTCGAGGAACTCACGGTATGACCGGTACGGATGCGGCATCTTATCCTCCCCGTCGTTAATCGCCGCAGGACGCGGCGGCTACAGGTCGTATTCCGTCCACCGCCGGTCCACCAGTGCCACGATCTCAGCGGGAGAATCGGTACACCCGGGCGGCACGCGTCCGTTTCCCCATTCCTCGCGGACGGGGTGGGTCGCCCAGTCGATAGTGGCGTCGATCAGCATCTTGCTCTGCAGGCCGGTGCCCCAGCGCAGCTCGTCCCTGGCCTCCCCGCTCAAGCTGAGATCGAGGTTGCTGCCGGTATTCATAGGCACGATCATGACGTCGCGCGCCGGGTCCACGAAATTCAGTATCGCCAGTTGCTGCTCCCTGAGGCTGCGTATGTCGACACCTTCTTCCACCACCAGCAGCGTTTTCAGCATGTTGATCGCCAATCTCGATCCCCAGAGGGCCGCCGCGATGTGTCTCGGCTGTCCCTGGTAGGTCTTGTGGATTTTAA
>CAZPSW010000177.1:0-1897 GCA_964589255.1 uncultured Dehalococcoidales bacterium | reverse complement strand
TCTATCACGCCGGGGATGCCCTGGCGCTCCAGGCTCTGCCACATCAGCGCCGTGTTGAGCACAAAATTGGTGATCACGCTTTCCGTCACCACCCCCACCCGGGCGCCTTCGATCATGCCGCGGTAAACTGGGTCGTCACGGTGGGTGATGGCGTCCACCCGTATCACCGGCCTTCTACGGGCTGCCCCGTAGTAGCCGCTCCATTCACCGAACGGCCCCTCAACCTCATAGTCCGCGGCCTCGGGCGAGATGCTGCCTTCGAGCACCAGGTCCGCGTCTGCCGGCACCAGCAGGTCATTGGTGCGGCACTTCACCAGCGGCAGCGGCTCGCCGCGGATGGCGCCTATGATCTCGTATTCTGTGGTATCGGTGACGGACATCGCGGCCGTGAATGCGACGCAGGGGTCACCGCCGAAGACCACCGAGACCGGCATCGGGGCTCCCATCTGCCGGTACTTGTCGTAATGCTGTCCCCAACCCTGCGCCGGTATCAACTGTACGCCGATGCGGTTTTCCCCCGTGATCATGCCGCGGTAGAGACCCACGTTGTGCTCCCCGGTGTCCGGGTCACGGGTCACCACGCTGCACCAGGTATTGATGTAACGGCCGCCGTCCAGCGGGTGCCACTGCGGCACCGGAATCTCGGTGAGCTTGACACGGTCCCCGGTGATGACGTTTGCCTGCGCCGGCGCGCCAGTCACCGTCAACGGCGCCACCGGCTCCCGGAGTTTTTGCCTCACGAACTTCACGATCTCCGGGTGCGGCGTGGCGGTGGGCAGCCCCAGCATCAGCGCGATTCGCCCCCTGGTGCCGAGAGCGTTGGTGAGCAGCTTACGGCACCAGCCGGACTCGTAACCCCGGATGTTCTCGAAGAGCAGCGCCGGGCCTTTCTGGGCCAGCATGCGGCGGGAGATCTCGCTGATCTCACCGTCCCAGTCGACGGCGGCGCGGACGCGTTTCAGTTCGCCCTCGTCTTCCAGTACCCGCAACCAGTCCGCCGTGTCCCGTATCATCACGTTTACCTCCCTAGGTTTGTGCCGGCGCCGGCCCGGCCGCGTGAGGCGGCTTGCGGATCAGCGTCACCGCGAAGGCCGCCAGTGCCAGGCACGCGGCCCCGGCCACAAATGCGGCGTCATAGTTCCCCGAAAAGTCGTAGAGATAACCCCCCAGCAGCGGGCCGATCACCGCGCCCAGGGGAAAACTGGCCAGCATCGTCCCCATTATAGCCCCGATGTAGCGAAAACCAAAAATCTCCCCGATCATGGCCAGCAGCGGCGGCTCCGCGCTGCCGTAGCCGAAACCGAAGGCGGCCGCGAAAAGGTACAGCTGCCACGGTTCGCGGGACCAGACGAGCCACACCATGACCGCCGCCTGGAGCGCGATGGAGAGGATCGAGATTGCCTTTTTGTGCCAGCGTTCGCAGAGCACGCCGGAGACCAGCCGGCCCACCACGCTGGCGCCGGCGAAGAGGCTGATCATGACCCCCGCGGTGGTGGCCGTGACGCCGCTGTCGGTGGCGTGGGGCACGAAGTGCGTCAGGATTAGGTGCAGGCAGATGGACCAGAAAGCCCAGAAGGAAAAGAACAACCAGAAATTGCCGCCCCGGAGCGCCCGCGGGAGAGATGTGCCGGCGGGTGGCGCCGCCGCCGCGGTGAGTCCCCCGGGGACTTGGCCTGGTGCGGGCGAGGCCTTGACGAGGACCCTAGAGAGCAGCACAATGGTGAGTCCGGCGCCGATGCCGATTACGAGAAAGGCGACGCGCCAACCGAAATTCACGATCAGGTACGTTACAAGGGGGGCTAGGGCCATGGTGCCCAGCCCGACACCGGCCCCGGTAATGCCCACCCCCCCCCCCCTTTTCTGTAAAAAACAGGGGGAAACGGTGGCCAGCAGCAGC
>CAZPSW010000176.1:809-3624 GCA_964589255.1 uncultured Dehalococcoidales bacterium | reverse complement strand
TGGAACGCACCAGTTGCGTCGCGATACCGGCGTTTTGCAGTTCGTCCTGCGGCATGCCGGGTATCAATTCCGCTTCCAGGCGCCATTCGTCGCTAATGTCTTGGGGGCGCAACCGGATGCGAAAATGCCGGTTCAGGCTGTCCACTCCCTGGAGTTTGACCGCGCTGAAACCGCCGCTCTTGTACTGGTCCACCAGTTCGCGGGCGATCCAGGCAAAGGCCCGTTCCATGGCGTGGCGGCGTGGCCTCAGGATTGATTGCGCCGAATGCGTCAGCAGGTTGATGCCGCTGGCCGGGAGCTGCTGGTTGAAGTGCCCGTAGGCCACCGGCGGCAACCCGCCGAGTCCGAGCTGCTCGGTGAGGAATTCCAACAGTACGCCGGCGTCATGCGGCAGGTCCGCTTTGAGCAGTTCGTGAGCTTCCTCCTGGTCCTTTTTGAGATAGATGACATTGCCCTTGGCATAGGGGTTGTTCTCGAATTCCGGGGGTGAATCACCGCTGTAATAGACCACCAGCGGCGTACGCGCCCCCATCGCGGTGATGGTCAGATAATAGCTCAGCACCTCGCTCTGTTTCGGGTAAACGTGGCGGTTATTGGCGAAGATTGACTCGCCGACGTTGCGCTGTGTATCGCTGAACTGGGCGCTCTGTACCAGCGGCGTGGCGCCCACCGCGCCGATCAATACCGGAATCCGGCCCAGCCCGTGTGCGGTTGGCGGCTGCACGAAATCGCCACCGATGATGACGGCTTCATGGTCGTCATCCCAGTAATCATAAACGGCCACGCGTCCGTAGGCGTCGGCCACCGTTTCCAGGTTGTACTCGACGCGCACCTGCTCCACGCCGGCGTAACGCCGGTAACAGGCCCAGGCGAGCCCCGACGCGCCCATGCCCCAATAGGTATTCAGCACGTCCCAGACGGCGATGTCCGGGATGACGCTGCCGCCTTCCTCGGGTTGGCGCATGTAGAGGCGCACCGCGTACCAGCCGCGCAGGGTGGCGTGCCAGGCCAGTTGCTGCTGTAAAGATGGCGCCACCATGCCCGCCAGGCGCTGGCCCGCCAGGTTCACCGCACCGTAGACGAAGCGCTCCGTCAACGCCAGTTGGGCACGTTCCGCTTCGTTCTCGTCGGCCAGCGGAATCACGAAGCGCAGGCGGGCGTCACTGAGGAGGTCCACCACGCGGTTGGCGAGCACCGCCGGAGAGTTGGAAGTGAAATCCGAATAGTCGCCCTAGTTTTCGCCCACCTGGAAGGGGTCCAGCCGCCAGAGAGAGAAGTCCTGTTCCGTACGTTCCCTGAGGTCCCGGGTGCGCTGGACGCATTCGTTGACCGCCGCCAGTACTTCCGCTGCGCTGCTGAAAACCGCCATTTTCACTCCCAAACAAGAGGGCGCGCCGCGTGGCGCGCCCAAATTCTACCCAAAATCAAAAATGCCGCGACCCAGGGTCACGGCACGGTGCGGGAAGCGTGATTACCTTCTCAGGCTAACTGCGGATTAGTCTAGTATAGAGACAGACATTTGTCAACATTACAACGAGTATCCAGCCAACAGGCCTGAAATGCGGCACTAGGGTTTCACCTGCCGCCGCAGTTTTTGCAGGGACGTGGCGGCCTGCCGCTTCACCATCCAGTTCGGGTCCGACATGGCGTGGGAGAGCGGTTCCTCGGCGCGCCTGACGCCCATTTCGCCAAGGGACCAGGCAGCGCTGGCGCGTACCTCCCAGTCCTCGTCCTTGAGGCTGACCGCCAGCGGCGCCACCGCCCGCGCATTCCCCATCTTGCCCAGTGCCTGTGCTGCCGTCACGCGCACGAAGCAATGCCCGTCCCTGAGGGCCTCGATCAGGGCCGGCATGGCCCGCAAGTCCCGCCGTTCCCCGAGCGCTCTGGCCGCCGCCTCTCTGACGTCATAGTCCAGGGCCCGGAGTTCATCCATCAGGTGGTGCACCACCCGGTTGCCGCCGCGTTCCGCGGCCGCGTCGGATGGTACCGCCTCCGTACCGGGGAATGGTGCCGTATCGTACCCGCCCGTGGCGGCTTCACGGTCCGTCAGTAGTATCGTGGTCAGAGCGGGGTCAATGTAGACCTCGCCGGCGGCGACGGCGCGCACCAGCGTCACGATGTCGGTGTCCGGGTTCGCGGCGTGGTTCAATAGCAGGGCAGCACCAGCGGCGGTGCCCACCACCAGCGGGCGCAGCGCGCGCAGGTCGGGCGGCTGGTAAAAGAGAAAACTGGCGATCAGTGCCAGGGTGGGGAAATCGCGCCGCAGCTGTTTTATCAGCGCCGCGGCCTCCGCGTCAAGGTTGGTCACGTTCAGCAGGAGCACGTCCGGCTGGAGTTTTGAGACGCTCATCTCCAGGGCGCCCGGGCCGGCGCTGTGCAGAACGTCGGTCAGGTCGATCTCTCCCCCGGCGGGAAATGTCTCACGGTAGAGGTCCCGGTAGGTCGCCTGTTCGGCCACCGCCAGCAGCTTCAGCGTCTCTGCCACTGCCTGACACCTCCCTTCGGCGCGCCGCCGGATGATAGTGATATTGTACTTCTAGAGATGCCCCGGCGCAATATCCCCCCAGGCGTGAGGCGGCAACGCGTGCCATAAAAAAGGGGCAGCCGTCAGGCTGCCCCGGAAAACCCGTCCGTGTGGGAATCATTCCTTGCCGGTGGTCACCATCTCGAAGACGCCGCTGAGTTCCAGTGAGGTGGGAGTGCCGCCGATGAAGGCAAACATGCCGTTGATCGCCACCAGTGGCGCGGCGTGGGACATGAACACCTCAAAGCTGTCCGGGTCCACCCGTATCTCCTCGCCGCCGTCCTCGAGCAG
>CAZPSW010000176.1:0-799 GCA_964589255.1 uncultured Dehalococcoidales bacterium | reverse complement strand
TTGATCGAGGTGATGGCCTCCCCAATGGCGGCTTCGCCGTCGTACTTGGCGACGTGTACCTCGGCGCGGTCGGCATGTGTCTGCTGAAACCCGGAGATGACATCCTCCAGGCTCTCGGCACCTTCTGGGGGCTCCTCGCAGCTGGAACCGCAACCGGCGCAGGCTGATGGCGCGCAACCGGCTTCAATCCACTCCGGCTTGGGAAAGACCTGTACTTTATTTTTGGCTATCGTTTCTGCCATATGGCACCTCTCATAGATACATTATACCGCAGGATTGCGGCGTTTGTCTGAGACTTGGGTCGCGACGGGGCTAGCGCACCACCGGCAGGTCAGCGGCAATCCAGGCCTTAATGCCGCCGCCAACCTCATAGACCTCAGAGAAACCCATCTCCTGCATCACCTTGGTGGCGGTGCGGGAGCGCACGCCGCTGCGACAGTACACCAGGTAGGGGGCCTCCCGGTCATAAGCGACCAGCTTTTCCCGAAAGCCGCCGGCATTCACGTCAAGCACCACCGCGCCATAGAGGTGCCCCTCCGCGAATTCTCCGGGTGTACGCACGTCGAGGATCGTAAAATCGCTCCCCCCGGCGCGTTCACGCAGCAGCGCGGTACTATCGTCCGGGCGCAGCAGCTGGTAGACCGGCGCCCCGGTGGCCGCCCCGCCGGGCACACAGGCACCCAGGGCCAGGGCCACCGCGGTCAGCAACAGTGAACCGACCAGCCACCAGCGCCAGGTCTCACCGCAGTCATCACAAGATGTTTTCATATTCACCTCAGCGTCAATATTATATCAGTTT
>CAZPSW010000175.1:0-3659 GCA_964589255.1 uncultured Dehalococcoidales bacterium | reverse complement strand
AGGACGTGGTGATGCGCTTCGTCGCTGCCGCCCCCGCCGAGATCATACAGCTGGAACACTGGGGGCTGCCGTGGTCCCGCCGGGCCGACGGCCGCATCGACCAGCGCCCCTTTGGCGGGCACAGCTTTGACCGCGCCACCTTCGCCGCCGACAAGACCGGCTTCTTCGAGATGCAGACGCTCTACGACCGCCTTGGGCGCTGCGCCAACGTCACGCGCTACGACGAATGCTACGTCACCGAAATCCTCACCGCGAGTGATCATTTCCAGGGCATCAACTTCTGGGACCTGGCCCGCGGGGAGTTCCATCACATGACCGGCAAGGCGTTGATCGTGGCCACCGGCGGGGCCTGCCGCATGTTCGGCTTCACCACCTATTCCCTAACCGCCACCGGGGACGGCATCGCGATGGCCTACCGCGCCGGGCTGCCGCTCAAAGACACCGAGTTCGTGCAGTTTCATCCCACCGGGTTGGTGCCCTCGGGCATCCTCATCACCGAGGCGGCGCGCGGTGAGGGCGGCTACCTGCTGAACCGCGCCGGGGAGCGCTTCCTCGAGGGCTATGCCGCGGGCAAAATGGAGCTGGCGCCGCGTGATATTATCTCGCGGGCTGAGATCACGGAGATCGAGGCGGGGCGGGGCTTCAGCCAGCCCGACGGGCTGGACTACGTGCACCTCGACCTGACACATCTCGGCGCGCAGAGGATCTACGACAGGCTGCCTCTAATCCGCGAAGTGGCGATCAAGTTTAATTTCATCGACCCCGTCACCGCGCCGATTCCGGTGCGCCCCGCGGCGCACTACTTCATGGGCGGTATCCATACCGACATTGACGGCGCCACGCCGGTCGCGGGCATCTGGGCCGCTGGGGAAGCGGCCTGTCTCTCGCTGCACGGGGCCAACCGGCTGGGTTCCAATTCCACCGCAGAATGCCTCGTCTGGGGTCAGATCACCGGGGCCGCCGCGGCGAAATATGCCGCCGCGTTGAAGTCATTCCCGGCACCGCCGCTCGAAGCAACCATCAATGCGGCCCAGGCGGGGCTCTTCGCCCGATTCAAGCCGGACGGCGCGGAGAGCGCCTACGCCATGCGCCACGAATTACAGGCGGTGATGGACCGGGATGTCTCGGTGTATCGCACCGGAACCGGGCTGGCGGCGGCGCGGCAGCGCATCTCGGAACTCAAGGCGATGGTGCCCCAGATCCGGGTGGTGGACCGGGGCCGCATCTATAATACGGACCTGCTGGCGGCGCTGGAAATGGAGAACCTGCTGGCCCTTTCCGGGGTCATGGTAGCGGGGGCGCTGGCCCGGACGGAATCCCGCGGGGCACATGCCCGCCGTGATTACCCGGAACGGGATGACGCGAACTGGCTGAAGCACACCCTGGCATACCACACCGCGGCCGGCCCCAGGCTGGAATACCTGCCGGTGAAGACGAGCCACTGGGAACCGGTGGAAAGGAAGTATTAGGCGACGCCGTGAGACGAGTTGACTCAAATGAAGGCCGCCTGGGGGCCCGTGGCTGGGTTCGAGCGGGAGGTTATAACCTGGAGCGGTACCTCTACCTTTTACACCGCGTCACCGGGCTGGGGTTGATACTCTACGGCCTGCTGCACCTCACCGCCACCACCGTCTTTCGCATTCAGGGGCAGGGAGTCTGGGAGGCGACGATGTCATTCCTCGACGCGCCGTGGTTCAAGGCGGGCGAATACGTGCTGCTGGTGGCCTTCGTCTTTCATGCACTGAACGGGCTGCGTCTCACCCTCCAGGAACTCGGCTTCGGCCTGAGCAAGCCGAAACCGCCGGTCTATCCCTACCCCGACGCCCTGTGCCAGGCGCGGCCCTTGACGCTGGTGGTACTCGCCGTTATCGTCATCGTCTGCGCCCTCTTTCTCTTTGACTTCCTGTGGGGTGGCTGGTGATGCGCGGCACGCGGCGGCAACTGCTGCACATGGCGAGCGGGGTATTGATCGCGCTGCTGCTCGGCGCGCACATGGTGGTCATCCACCTCGACGATATACTGCGCTTTTTCGGCGGCGCGGTGGCCGACCCGGTCGCCTGGGAGGCGATGATGGCGCGCTCCGGCCAGGTCGTCTGGGCCGGGGTCTACGTGGCGCTGCTGGCGCTGGCGCTCTATCACGGGCTCTACGGGTTGCGCGGCATCCTGCTGGAGGTTATTTCCTCGCCCCGCGCGGAACGCGCCCTGACGCGCCTTTTCCTGGCGCTGGGGGTGCTGATCTTTGCCTGGGGCGCCTACGTACCGGTCTTCCTGCTTGGTGAATGAAGCGAATGAGTGAGCGTATACAGACGGTGATCTTCAAAATACGGCGCTATGACCCGGAAGGGGGTGGCACGGCCCGCTTTGATGAGTTCACGGTGCCGGTGGCGCCCGGTATGACGGTGCTTGAGGGCCTGACGCGCATCAAGGAGGACTTCGACAGCACGCTGACCTTTCGGGCCTCGTGCCGCATGGGTATCTGCGGCTCCTGCGCCATGCTGGTGAACAATTACCCCCGCCTGGCCTGCCACACCCAGATCGAAGAGCTTAAATCCGCCCACCTGACCATAAAGCCGCTGCCCAACCTGCCGCTGATAAAGGACCTGGTCTGTGACTTCGCGCCGCTGTTTGCCCGTCACAAGGCGGTGCTGCCCTATATCATCCGTGACGACGCCTCGGGAGAGCGGCCCCCCGCCGCGGAATATGCCATGACGCCCGGGGATTTGAATGACTTCCTGCAATTCGCCTACTGCATCAAGTGCGGCATCTGCCTGGCGGCCTGCCCCACCTCGGCGTCCGACCGGCTCTTTTCGGGGCCGCAGGCGCTGGCGCAATGCTATCGTTACGGCGCGGACAACCGTGACGACGGCGAGCTCACGCGCTTCAAGGTGGTCGACGGCGACCACGGCGTTTGGCGCTGTCACCTGGCCGGCGCCTGCTCCGACGCCTGTCCCAAGGGCGTTGACCCGGCGCTGGCGATACAACTGCTGAAACGTCGCCTGGCGGCCTGCGCCTTGGGCCGGGGCGGCAAACGCCAGCCCGCCGCGGAGGTAAATCTACCGCCCGCGGCGGAGGAATTAATACCCTACCCGGATTTCACCGCGGGGCGGCATGGCCCGGCGAAAGACACCGTTTAGGGGGAGACAACGTGCTGCTTTCCGGGGTGATCTACGTGACGCGGGACGCGGCGCATAAGAAAATGGTCGAGGCGATGGCGCGGTCGGAGCCCCTCGCCTTCGATCTCCAGGGCCAGACGATCTATTACATGGGCCCGTCGCCGGCCAGGCCGGGGAAGGTGATCGGTGCCGCCGGGCCCACCACCAGCGGCCGCATGGATAGTTACGCCCCCACCCTGATGGCCGCCGGTCTCAAGGGTATGATCGGTAAGGGGATGCGTGCCGCGGCGGTGAAGGCCGCCATCAAGGAATACGGCGCGGTCTATTTCGCCGCCATCGGTGGCGCCGGGGCGCTGATATCGCGGAGCATCGTGACGGCGGAGGTGGTGGACTATGAGGAGCTGGGCGCGGAGGCGCTGCGCCGCCTTGAGGTGAAGGACTTTCCGGTCACGCAATGATACCTTCCGATATTCCTCAACACGGTCCAATTTCCCTAAATATCACTGTAGATAATCCAAGCAGTATTGATCTCCGTGTTGAGATTAA
>CAZPSW010000174.1:0-3689 GCA_964589255.1 uncultured Dehalococcoidales bacterium | reverse complement strand
CCCGGGACCACTGCGTTGAGTCGCTCGACTTCGCGTCGCTTCAGCAGCGGCGGGGACGGTTTCACCTCGGGCTCCAGCGTCAGTTTCAGCCTTGACGGCAGCCTCATTCCGGGGGCCCGTGCCACCGCGGGCGCCGATGGCACCCTGGCCGCCACGCTGACGCTACCGGCGGCCGCCTGGGGCGCGCACCGCATTACCGCCGGTGACGGCAGCCGCCAGAGTAATGCCCTCACCTTCACAGTGACACCGGAAGTAACCATGAGCCAGAACCGCGGCAGCACCGGGGACGGCGTCAGCTTGAGCGGCAGCGGCTTCGCGCCGGGGGCGGTACGGGTACTCTTCGACGGCAGCGATGTGGCCGGTACCACGGCTACCGCGGACGGCAGCTTTACGGAGACCAGCTTCAGCGTACCCAGCGCCGCGCGGGGAGAACACACCGTCAGCGTCCGGGACGCCGCCGGGCACACCGTAGAGACAGCCTTCGAGGTGAGCTACCAGGCGTCGATCAACCCGGCCTCGGGCACGGTGGGCACCAGCGTCACCTTCAACGGCACCGGTTTTTCGGCGGCATTACCGCTTCGCGTCAGCTTCGGCGGTGCGGATATCAACTCCAGCGCCAGCACCACCGATGCCGACGGCGCCTTCAGCGGCACCTTCACCGTGCCAGGCGTACCCGCGGGGTCACACCTGGTGGCGATCTCTGACGGCATTGACACCGCGACCGCCGATTTCCGTGTCGTCGCCAAGCTCACTGCCAGCGCCGGTAGTGGCAGCGTCGGGGACAATATCACGCTGCGCGGCGCCGGTTTCACGGCTGGCAGCCCGGTCAGGGTGAGTTATGACGGCAGGGAGCAGGCGGCGGGCACGATAGCCGCTGACGGCAGTTTCAACCTGGACTTCACCGTGCCGCCCAGCCCCGGCGGAGACCATACTCTGGCCGCCAGCGACGGCGTCAACAACCTGAGCAGCGTCTTCACCATGGAAACGGTGGCCCCGCCGGTACCGGAACCGCTCTCCCCACCGGACGCGGAAAAGGGTGAACCGCGGCAGTCCTTCACCTGGCTGGGAGTAGCCGACGCCAGCGGTGTGAGCTATACCCTTGAGATCAGCGCGGACGATAATTTCCGCGACGTGGTGCTCACCAAAACCGGTCTGCCCGGCCCCAACTTCAGCATCAGCGAGGCCGAGGCCTTGGAGAAAACGGATCGGGACGCAGCATACTACTGGCGCGTGCGCGCCGTCGACGGGGCCGAAAACGTTGGCCAGTGGTCGGACGCCTGGTCATTCCGCGTCGTACGCGGGTTGCGCGCCCCCACACCGGGCAACTGGGTGATCACCGGGTTGACCGCGGCACTGGCCCTCGTCATTGGCTTCTTCGTGGGCCGCCGCACCGCCTATTATTAGCCTACACCTGATTGCCAGCGCCACCCGGTTAAGATACAATGACGCTATGACTACCTCCGGCCCGGCAGCGCAACTCTTCACCCTGCAACAGACGGACAGCGCCGTTAACGCGGCGCGTCTCGAGGTGGCCCGGCTGGAGAAGGAACTGGCGGACGGGAGCGCCCTGGCGCGGGCCAGAGCGGCACACCGGGCGGAGACCCAAACCGAGCACGACTTGAAGTCAAAACAGCGCGAGCTGGAACTGGAAGCCGCCGGCATTAGCGCCAAGATCAAAGAGGTGGAGGGTCAGCTCTACGGCGGCAAGGTGGCCAACTCCAAGGAACTGGCCAATTTACAGCACGAAATAGACCTCCTGAAGAAACGTCTCAAGGGCGTCGATGACGGCGACCTGGAGGTCATGGAAGGCCTGGAAAAGACGGGCCTGGCGCTAAAGAAGACCGCCGCCGCGCTGACCAGCACCGAGGCCGCACACGGAGAGCGCCAGACCACCCTGACCGCGGCGTTAAAGTCCCAGCGCAAGGCATTGGCGGCGCTGGGTGAGACACGCACTGGCCTGGCCGACAGCGTGCCAAAGCAGACCCTCTCCCGCTACGAAAGACTGCGTCAGGGCAAGGGCACCGGAGTGGCGGTGGTGGAGCAGGGCATCTGCCAGGGCTGCCGCATCGCGCTCTTCGCGGCGCAACTGCGCGAGGTGCGCGCCGGAAACCTGGTGCCCTGCGATAACTGCGGGCGCTTCCTCTACCTCGCCTGAAGGAGGCCGTGTGTCCCTGGACTTAAGCCGTCTCACCGCCCAGGTCAGCGCCATGGTGGGCCGCTTGCGGGACACACGCGTGGAACGGGACACCCGGTTACGACTGGCCCTGGACACATTACGGCAACAGGCGGGCGCCTGGACGGAACTTCAGACACGCATCGATGGCGCGCGCACCACCTGGCTGGTGCCGGGGTTGGTGAGTGGACTGAATGGACATTACGCGCCGCCACCGCGCCCCGATAATTTCAGCGTGCTGGCCACCGACGGCTCCCAGATTGAGGTTGACCGGCACCGCTACCCGCGCTGCTATTTGATCAACATCGGCTCGGTGGCGCTGCATTACGGCGCCGCGCCGGGAGCCACCCTGACGAACCACCCGGAACTCTGCTTCGCGGAGAGTGACATGGTGATCGCCCCGCCGCATGGCCGGGGCCGGGAACAGGTGATCGACGCCGCCTTGCTGGGACTGAAACGCGGCCTCGCGGAATGGGGTGGGCTGCTGACCATGGCGCGGGACCTGCCGCCGGGCGGGGACGCCCTGGCGCTGGTGGACGGCACCCTGGTGCTCTGGGGGCTGGAAGCCTACCCCGAATTCGTCAGCGATGTGATGCTGAAATCCGGCTACCTGGTCTACCTTGACGAAATGCGCGCCCTGAACGCGGGCGCGCGCCTGGCGGTGGCCAGTTACATCAGCCTGCCGCGCGCCACCGAGGTGGTGGCGGCACTGCGGGTGGCGTTCTGCCCCTTCAACCCGCCGGACTGCGACCGCCACTGCCCCAACAGCGGCGATCTTAAATGTGATGGCGTGGCCGGCGTCATCGACCGGGAGATATTCGATGAGCTGCTCGGTGACGGCGAACGCTCCGATGTCTTCGCCAGCCGCTCCCGGGTGGTGCTGAAACACTACGGGGAGCAACGCATCTACTTTTATTATGTAAATGTCGGTAACGAGATCGGCCGCGTCGAGGTGCCGCGGTGGGTGGCCGAGGATGAGAGCCTGCTGGCGCTCTCGCACGCCCTGCTGCTGGACCAGTGCCGCCGTGGGCACGGCTACCCGGTGGCATTGGCCGAGGCCCACGAACAGGCGGTGGTCAGCGGCGGGGACCGGGAGAATTTCTGGCGGCTGGTGGAGATCACACTGGCGCGGGCACGAGTGCCCGGACGCACCTCCGCCAAAGCTCAGCGCAAGCAGAGCCGCTGGGTCTAATACCGCTTGCGTCAGGACGCCGGCGGTATTATCCTGAAGAGAGAACTTACCATAGAGGGGGGTGTAGCACATGCCCGAGGCAAGCCGTCTGGGTGAGGTCATTGAAGCCGGTACATCCGGTTTCGTGGGCGAATGCTACGAGCTTTACGTCCTGCCCGCGCTGGGTAGCCTGGTACGCACCAGCGCCGCGGAGGTGGAGATATACGCGGTGGTGAGCCACGCCGGCACCAGCGGCCTGGAACCGGGAAGGCGCGCGGTGGCGCGGGGCCATGACGCCGCCGACGAAGCAGACGTCTTCCGGGAGAACCCGCAACTGACGGCACT
>CAZPSW010000173.1:0-3690 GCA_964589255.1 uncultured Dehalococcoidales bacterium | reverse complement strand
GGCGCCCGCCTGAACTTCGCGGAGAACCTGCTTCGCTACCGGGACGATGGGCTGGCCTTTATCTTTCGGGGGGAGACAGAGCAAACGGCCCGGCTGACCTACACCGCGCTTTATACCGCGGTGGCGCGCCTGGCGAAGGCCCTGCGGGATATGGGGCTGGTACCCGGTGACCGGGTGGCCGCCTACATGCCGAACCTGCCCAAGACCGCCATCGCGATGCTGGCCAGCGCCAGCATCGGCGCCGTCTGGGCTTCCTGCGCCACCGATCTCGGCGCGCAGGCGGCGCTGGACCGGCTGGGGCAGATCGAGCCCAAAGTCCTCTTCACCGTGGACGGCTATTTCTACAAGGGCAAGGCCTTCAGTGCCATCCCCAACGCCACCGAGATCGCGGCCGGCATCCCATCGCTGGAGAAGGTGGTGGTGGCGCGCTATACTGCTGCCGCTGAAGACATCGGCGGTATACCGCAGGCCATCTATTACGATGACTTTCTGGCCGCGGACGATGCCCCCGAAATCGAGTTCGCGCAGCTGCCCTTTGACCATCCCATCTACATCATGTTCTCCTCCGGCACCACCGGCGTCCCCAAGTGCCTGGTGCAGGGTGCCGGCGGCATCCTCATCAACCACCTCAAGGAATTGGTGCTGCACACCGACCTGCGCCGCGAGGACCGTATCTTCTACATCACCACCTGCAGCTGGATGATGTGGAACTGGCTGCTTTCCGCGCTCGGCGTGGGGGCCACCGTGGTGCTCTTTGACGGCAACCCGGCCCACCCCGATGCGGGCGCCATCTGGCGGCTGCTGGAGGAAGAATTGGTGAGCGTCTTCGGCACCAGCGCCAGCTACATCAACTTCCTGAAGGCCGAGGGCATGCAGCCGGGCCGGGACTTCGACCTTAGCGCGCTGCGCGCCATTTTGCAGACCGGCTCGGTGCTCTCCGCGGAGGGTTTTGAATACGTCTACCGGGCGATCAAGTCCGACGTTCATTTCAATTCCATCGCCGGCGGCACTGACATCAACGGCTGTTTCGCGGTGGGGGACCCGACGCTACCGGTCTACGCCGGGGAGCTTCAGAGTTGGGGGCTGGGCATGAAGATGGCCTGTTATGACGAGGCGGGGCAGGCCGTCACGGACCGCATGGGGGAACTCGTCTGTGAATCCCCGGTACCCTCAATGCCGCTCTATTTCTGGCATGACGCGGACGGCGCGAAGTATCAGAGCGCTTATTTTGACGTTTACCCCGGCGTCTGGCGGCACGGGGATTTCGTTTTGAGGCACAGTGATACCGGCGGCATCACCTTCTTCGGGCGCTCGGACGCATTGTTGAAGCCATCCGGGGTGCGTATCGGCACCGCGGAAATCTACAACCAGGTGGAGAAGATGCCCCAGATCGCGGACAGCCTGGCCATCGGCCAGTCCTGGCGGGACGATGAGCGTATCATCCTCTTCGTGAAGCTGGCCGAAGGGCAAATCCTGACCGATGAGCTGGAGGTGCAAATCCGTAAAACGCTGCGCATCAAGGCCTCCCCGCGGCACGTGCCGGCGCGTATCATTGAGGTACCGGACATCCCCTACACGCTGAACCTGAAAAAGGTGGAGATCGCCGTCACCAACATCATCAAGGGGCTGCCGGTGTCCAACCGGGACGCCCTGGCCAATCCCGAATCACTGGACTATTACCTGGACCTGGTGGGGGAGCTGCAAAAAGAGTAAAGCCCTGCCCTAGGCGGGGCGTGCCAACAGCGGGATCAGTGCGTTGAAATGAGCCAAAGGGCGGTGGGTCTCCGGGTCAGTGAAGGCGCGCCTTTTCGCCGGCGTCCAGGTCACGGGGGCCGTCGGGACGGGTGTCACCGCGGCGCAGCCCGGCATTATGACCAGCAGCAGCAGCAGGCTGGAAAGAAGCGGTAACAGGATTTTGTGGACTCTTGATTTCACGGCCGCCCCAATTTGATTTATCTATCATTGTAACGCCGGGCACGGTAAAATAGTTGCTTCGCGGCGCGCGCCGGGGCCTTACAGTTCCGGCGAGACGCGTGTGGTATCACGCCCGAAGATGCGTGTCAGTGTCCAGTCAATGACGAGGCGGATGCGGTTGTTCCAGCCGGTCACCAGGAAGGCGTAGATCAACATCCAGGCGATGCGCCCGAGGCGGCCATGCAGTCGCAGCCCGCGGTAGCGGAAGAGGGCTTCACTGGCGCCCAGCGATATCACCTCCGAGTTATTCGCGTTACTGAAAGCGCGTTTGTCCCAGCCGCGGATTTCGGAGAGGATGTTATGCGCCGCCACCTCGGCCTGGCGCACGCCGTTATGCGCCAGCGGGCGCGCGAATTTGCCCGTCACCGGATCGATGAAACGGGTGCAATCACCGGCGGCGTAGACGCCGGGATAGTCGGGTACTTCCATGCGTTCGTTCACCAGCAGACGGCCGGAGGCGTCCCTGGCCAGGTTCAGCGCCGCGGTGACCGGGTTCGCAATCTGCCCCGCCACCCAGATCATGGTGCGCGTGGCGATGGTATCGGCATCGTCGATCTGGACGTGGCCGTCGGAAACGCCGGTGACGCGGGAGTTCAGCTTGATCTCAATGCCCATGCGCCGTAGCCGCCGCATGGCGTAGACGCCGAGCTTGCGGTCCATCTCGGCGGCGATCAGCTTGCCCGTCTCCACCAGCACGATACGGATGTTTCCCGGGTCAATTTGGGGATAGACCCGGATCAGGTGGCGGAAGATGAAATCATGCAGCTCACTGACGATCTGCACCCCGCGGTAGCCGCCACCGGCGACGATGAAGGTCAGATACTGGCGCTGCTTTTCCACGGCGGGCGTACCGCTGGCGCCCTCAAAGGCATCGATGATCTGGTTCCGAATCTGGCGCGCGCTGCGCAGTGTGCCCAGGGTCAGCACCTTGGTGGCGTCCGCCTTGGGCAGGTTCAGTTCCGCGACGCTGCTGATGACGCCCAGGCCGATTACCATGTAATCGTATTCCAGCGCGCCGCGGGAGGTCAGCACCTGTTTCTTCTCCAGGTCGAAGCCGGTCACCCTGGCGCGCACGAAGCTGAACCGGTCGCGGGATTGCAGGCTGCGGAAGGGATAGGCGATGCGCCGGCTCTCAATGGCGCCCAGGGCGACCTCGTGCAGCAGCGGTGTAAAAACGAAGAAATTGTCCTCGCTGACGAGGGTGGTCTCAAAGTTTTCGTTACGGTTCAGTGACTTCACCAGGTATTTTAGCGCGGTGGTGCCGGCGAAACCACCACCCAGTATCAGGATGCGGCGCGTGCCCACGTGCAGCAGGCGCCTTTCGGAACGGCGGCCGCTGAAGAGACGGCGGCCCCCCTCGGCGAAGACGGTGGTCAAGAGTTTGAAGAGGGAGACCGGGCCCAGCGCCAGCCACGCGATATCGCCGTAATTATAGCTGCCGCTGAACATACCCCAGGCGGCGTGGGTGAAGCGGCGTGGGCCGGAAAGGTCGGCCTGTTCGGCGCTGATCAGGCGCTGCTGCGCTAGCACGAAAACGGCCCAGGCCTGGACCCTGTCGTTGAGCGCGAAGAGCCAACTGCCCCAGCGGTTATGCGCCGTGATACTGCGGCAGAGCGGCTGGTAATAGTGCTTGAAATCAGTGGCGCTGGTGCTGTGTTCCAGCACCGTTAGCGCGGCGGCCCGGGCGGTCAGGAAGGCGGAGCCGATGCCGTCTTT
>CAZPSW010000172.1:2320-3732 GCA_964589255.1 uncultured Dehalococcoidales bacterium | reverse complement strand
CGACGAGGAATAGTCGCTGCTGCATCAGCTCTCCCTGGGATAAGAATAATCACACCCCTTCCTTGAATCAAAAGGGGGTTCAAGGGGCGTAGCCCCTTACGAAGAGCAATTTCCCCTTCCCCTGTCTTAAGGGGAAGGGGTCAGGGGATGGGGTCACCCCAAAAATACAACGTTGGTCAATTCATCCGGGCAGCGGCACCACGCCCTGTTCTCATCGTAACGCACAGCCTGTTATGATATATAACATGCTCTTTACAGCGCTCTTTTTCCTGATCGCTTTCGCGGCCGTCTCGGTGGGTGGCGTGGTCGGCTTCGGCAGCGCCACCATGCTGATCCCCTTCGCCAGCCTGGTGCTGGACCTGAAACAGGCGATCATACTGGTGGCCTTCTTTCATGGCTTCGGCAGTCTCTTCAAACTACTGCGCCTGCGCCGTAACGTGGACCGGCGCGTGCTGGTCAGCTTTGGCATTCCCAGCCTGGTCGCGGCCTTCTTCGGGGCACGGCTGCTGGAAAGCGTGGCTACCGGCGTGGTGACGCTGGCCTTCGCCGCCTTCATCTCCATCTTCGCCGCCTTCTCGCTGCTGCGGCCTGCCTGGCGCTTGCCGTCACGGCGTGGTCTGCTGCCGGTGGGTGGCGTGCTGGCCGGTTTCAGTGCCGGTATGATCGGCGTGGGCGGGGCAGTGCGTGGTCTCTTTTTGATCTCCACGCGTCTGCCCAAGGAGGCTTACGTGGCCACCGCCGCCGCCATCGCCGCGGTCACCGATGTGACGCGCATCTCCGTCTACGTGGTCAGCGGCGCGTTGGAACCCCGGTACTACTGGTACATCCTGCCGCTGATATTGATCGCCTACCTCGGCACCAGCCTCGGGGTGCGTTTACTGCGGCGCTTCCCGGAGACCATCGTGCGTCGGGCCGTGCTGCTGGCATTGATGCTGGTCAGCGTCAAGTTGGTGCTTGATTATTTCGGCGTCATCCCCAGTTACATCCCGGCGTAAAGTAAGGTGTTTCAGGGGCTTCGCCCCTTGGACCCCAAAGGGCTGGTGACGCCGCAACGTGATTCGCTCTCCCACGGGGAAGTAGTTCCGGATCGGGGTCTTGACATATACTCCCATGGGGTATATAGTATGATAACAGGCCGGAGGTGAGCGTAATGGCGACCGCAGAGACACAGATACCGCAGAACTGTCACCCCTACAACAAGGACATCTCTCTGATCCAGAAGCGCATGAAGAAGATCGAGGGGCAGGCCAAGGGTATCCAGCGCATGCTTGACGAAAACCGTTACTGCATTGACATCGTGCAGCAGCTGAGCGCGCTCACCGCCGCCGCCGACGAGGTCTCACTGCTAATACTTGAAGACCACATCGAGGGCTGCGTCGCCAACGCCATCCGCAAACAGCAGGCTGACACCC
>CAZPSW010000172.1:336-2310 GCA_964589255.1 uncultured Dehalococcoidales bacterium | reverse complement strand
CGTCAAAGAACTGGTGAGCACCATCCGCAAGGCGATACGCCGCTAGAGGCCGCCAGTATTATTCCGAAGGGGTTGACGATGTCATCCGAAATTCCAACAAACGACAAAACGGCTGAAAAGGCGACCCTGCGTATTGACGGCATGACCTGTGCCTCCTGCTCCATACGGGTGGAAAAGGCCCTTGCGGGGACCCCGGGCGTGGTTAGTGCCAACGTCAATTTGGCGACGCAACAGGCCAGTGTGGAGTACCGCACCGGCGAGGCCGATGCCGCAGATTTTGAAAAAGCCGTCAACGGCGCCGGTTACAGCGTCGTCAGCGCCGCCGCCATCGGCATCCAGACACTCACCTTCGACGTTACCGGCATGACCTGTGCCGCCTGTTCCGCCCGCCTCGAGAAGATGCTTTCGGGCGTTGACGGGGTGAGCAGCGCGGCGGTCAACCCGGTCACCCAGAAGGCCACCGTGAAGTATGACGCCGCGCGCACCGGCATGACGGCCTTTGAGAAAGCAGTCAGCGGCGCTGGCTACGGCATCGCCAGTCAGGACGGCGGGCGTGAAGGCCTCTTTGAAAAGCAGGCACGGGAGCGGCGGGCGCTGCGCTTGAAGCTGACTGTCTCCGGCGTGATCGGGGTCTACATGCTCTTCGTGATGATCGCCATGCTGACGCCGGGTGACTGGCTGCCCGCGCTGATGCGGCACCACTACTTGCTCTGGGCACTGGCGACGCCGGTGCAATTCTGGGCGGGCTGGCAGTTCTACCAGGGCATGTGGGGGCCGCTGAAGCACGGCAGCTCCAACATGAATACATTGATCGCGGTGGGTACTTCGGCGGCCTATTTCTACAGCGTCGCCGCAGTGCTGGCGCCGGACTTCTTCGCCGCCAGCGGGCGCGAAGTCTCGGTCTACTTCGACACCTCGGTGATGATCGTGACGCTGATCCTCACCGGGCGTTACCTCGAGGCGCGGGCCAAGAGCCGTGCCACCGAGGCGATACAAACACTGGTCGGCCTGCAGGCCAGGACCGCCCGCGTGGTACGGGCGGAGGCCGAGGTCGATATTCCATTGTCCGAGGTGGTACTGGGGGACATCGTGATCGTCAGACCCGGCGAAAAGGTGGCCACAGACGGCATCATCCGGGAGGGGCACTCCAACCTCGACGAGTCAATGGTCACCGGGGAGAGTATGCCGCTGCAGAAGACCGTGGGTGATGAAGTCATCGGCGCCACCATCAACCGCACCGGTAGTTTTCGCTTCGAGGTCACTCGCGTCGGCGGGAACACTGTGCTGGCGCAGATCATCCGTATGGTCGAGGAAGCCCAGGGCAGCAAGGCCCCGATACAGCGTCTGGCGGATGTCATCGCGGGCTATTTCGTGCCGGTGGTGATCGTCACCGCGCTGCTCGTCTTCGTGCTCTGGTATTTCGTGGGGCCGCCGCCGTCGGTGACGCATGCCCTGCTGAATTTCGTGGCGGTGCTGGTGATCGCCTGCCCCTGTGCCCTCGGCCTGGCCACCCCGACTGCGATCATGGTGGGCACCGGCAAGGGCGCGGAACAGGGCATCTTGATACGTAGCGGCGGCGCGCTGGAGACGGCGCATAAGATCCGCAGCGTGGTTTTCGACAAGACGGGCACGCTGACCCGTGGCCAACCGGCGGTCACTGACCTGATCCCCGCCACCGGTTTTACCGAGGCGGAACTGATACTATTTGCGGCCTCCGCGGAGCGCGGCTCGGAACACCCGCTGGCGGAAGCCCTGCTGCGGGGGGCCGCGGAGCGTGGCCTGACCCTGGCCGAAGTGACCGATTTCGAGGCCATTCCGGGGCATGGACTCCAGGCCACCGTGCTGGCACGCCAGGTGCTGATCGGTAATTTAAAATTGATGGCGGACCGCGAAATCCCCCTCAATGGGCTGGCGGAACGCGCCACGGCACTGGCCGGTGAAGGTAAGACCCCGGTCTTGGTGGTCGTCGATGGT
>CAZPSW010000172.1:0-326 GCA_964589255.1 uncultured Dehalococcoidales bacterium | reverse complement strand
TCGCGGTGGCGGACACTCTGAAGCCGGGCGCCGCGTCGGCGGTCTCGGCACTGCACCGCTTGGGCCTCAAGGTGGTGATGCTGACCGGGGATAACCGGCGCACCGCCGAGGCCATCGCGGCAGAGGTGGGAATTGATCGCGTCCTCGCCGAAGTACTGCCGGAGCACAAGGCCGCCGAGATCAAGCGCCTGCAAGAGGGCGGGCAGGTGGTGGCCATGGTCGGCGACGGCATCAATGACGCCCCGGCGCTGGCCCAGGCCGATGTCGGCATCGCCCAGGGCACCGGCACTGACGTGGCCATGGAAGTGGCCGAGATCACCTTGATG
>CAZPSW010000171.1:0-3742 GCA_964589255.1 uncultured Dehalococcoidales bacterium | reverse complement strand
GCGTTGGCGGCGGCGTTGGCGGCGGCATTGGCGGCGGCATTGGCGGCGGCATTGGCGGCGGCGGCGCCGCGGTGCGCGCGCGGGAAGCCGGTGCGGACGTGACCTTCATTGACAAGGCCTATGCCGGCAAGTCCGGCGCCAGCGCCTTCGCGCTGGGTGGCTTCCTGGCGGTAGCGGAACTGGCGGACGGCATGACGCCCTTCCGGCGTCCGGAATAATGGCCCGAGCGGTCTCATAGGGGGCGAGGTGTCGATCGAGAATATTGACCGTGATCTCTGCACCGGTTGCGGTGACTGCGTCAACAACTACCCCATGGATGTCATCCGCATGGACGCCGGTGACAGGTTCGCGGAGGTCCGGTACCTCACGGATTGCATGTGCTGCTACCAGTGTGAATGGGACTGCCCCGTAGCGGCCATCAGTGTCTCACCGGCCAGGGTGCCGCCGTATCTCATCAGTTTTGGCTAACGCCCCGGTTTTTTGATCTCGACAATTGGAGGATAATCAATGCAGGATCAGCCAACCCCGAAAAGTCTCTTCGAATACCCCCTGGTGGCGGCCCTGGCGAACCGGCGGGCGCGTCGTTTCCCGCTGGGCTGCGCCTTCCCCGAGGACGCGCTGCACCACGCCTCCACCGCGGAACCGCGGGCCCTCGACGCACGGGAGACGGCCTGGCTCTGCTGGGCGGGGAACGGCATTTCGGGCACCGTCGCCGGGGACCTGCCGATCAGTGGCGGCAATGTCTTCGGCAACTGGGCGGGGCGCACCACGCCCTATGCCTGCAACGTGCATAACGTGCGCCTCTTCTTCACCAATGACGACGGCACCTTCGTCTACCATCCCACCGAGGTACCGGCAACGGCGCCGCAGGAAAGCGGGGTTGCCTGGGACACCATCACGGCGCAGTACCGCCAGGGCGTTACCAAAGTCTCCGACGCGCGTGTCGAGTTCACCCCAAAGGCACTCTTACGGTCAATCCACTGGAACACCAATCACCCGGGCACCACCGTCTTTATCCCGGTGGTGGACCAGACGGTGGAGAACATTGATTTCCTGCTCGGCGTATTTGACTACGAAGGCTATGGCTACAAACTCTTCGATCACCTTACCGGTGACTGGGCTGGGCTGGGCGAAGTGATTGCCTCCGGCGGTCTGAAGGGGCCCAAGATCGGACTCGCCTCCTATGAATTCACGATGCTGCAACTGAATCTGGCGCCGGCCTACATGATGCTGCAAAACGTGCACCTGGCGGCGGAGGCGGCGGGCCTGGGCGCGGTTGTCTTCGGCGGCTACACCGGCACCGTGATGCTGGGCGCCACGCCGCTCGGCGAGGGCCTCGGTTTCCACATTGAAAATGACGCTGCCGGCAAGCCCAACCCGGTCGGCCTGGACGATGTCTTCGAGGCTTATTGCCCGCCGTATTACGCCAACATGGATGATGCCGTGGATGCGGTGGTGGAGCACAAATTCGGGCCGCGCGGCATCTTCGGGGAGGACTATACCGGAGAGACGCCCTTCAAGGACTGGCTCAGCCTGCGCCCCCAGTACCACCACCCCTCGAAGGCATCGATCGCGCTGGTGAAAGCGTACTGCCGTTACGTCTTTGAGACCTACGGTCGTTTCCCGGCCACTTACGACACCAAGGTGATACCGATGTGGTTGCAGGTACACCACCTGGAGACCGAATTCTATGACGCGCATTACCCGCCGGAGATATTGACCGAGGCCCAGCGCAGCCACATGGCGCGCTGGCATGGTGAGTCATCCTAGGGCATTACGTCCGGTGACCGGTCTGGAGCCGTTGGCACCCTTACGCCGTAGGTCTCCTTGATCAGCAGTGCCGCCGGCAGCGCGCAGAGCGCGATGATGACGACGATCATAAAAGCCAGGCTGTAGGCACCGGCGCCACCGGCGGTCACGTTCGGGGCCACCACCACCAGCGGCAGCAATATGCCGCCGAGGTTGCTCACGGCACCGGTCATGCCGGCCACGCCGCCGATGTAATCCGGCCGCACGTCGGGAAATTCCCCCAGCAGGGTGAACATCATCGGCACCATGCCGCCGAGCAGCATACCGCCAACGGAGATCAACACCTGGGTGGCGGCCAGGTCAGGCTGACGAAAGACCTCGGCCACCTCCGGCACCCGGCCATCGTTCAAATAGTTGCGCGCCGCGGCCTAGTCAGTGCGTAATTCCTCGGCGCTCGTCTGCCAGAAACGCTGCGCCACCGTGGTCACCGGAAAGCCGGTCTCGGCCAGCCGGATGGCTGGTGCCAGCACCCGTTCCAGGCTCAGGGTGCCGTATTTTTGGAGCAGGACGCACCAGCCGTCGACGGCGCCGGGCACCGTCACCGCGTGGATGCCGCGGGCGGGCATTTCGCGGTAGCCCAGGTCCCGGTAGGCATCTGGGCTGGCGGCGTAGGGCGCCCGGCCACTGCCGTTCAGGGCCATCAATTCGCCGCTCTGCTTGATGTAAACCTGCGCGAAAAGGTCCCCGCCGATGCCAGTGGCGCTCGGCTGCACCACGTTCAGCGCCGCGGTGGTGGCCACCGCCGCGTCGATGGCATTGCCACCCGCCGCCAACACGTCAGCCCCGGCCGCGGTGGCCAGGGGCTGGCTGGTGGTCACCATGCCGCGCTGGCTGATGACGGCGAAACGGCGCGCCGGGTACGAGTACAGCAAATCCATAACTCCCGGGAAAACAATCCTGACAAGAACGGCGTCGTGGAAAGATTATACCACCTTGGCATGGGCGCGGCGCAAAGGTGACTTTTTGGCGCGTTTGTGGTTTGCTATATGAAACCAGGCGTTAGGAGTGGGGCGTGAGAAGGGGATACGCGGACACCAGCCACGGCCAGATACACTACCTCGAGGAGGGCCGGGGCGAGTCCCTGATACTCTTACACCGCAACCCGCTTTCCGCGGTGGACTTCCTGCCCGTGATACCGCTGCTTTCACCGCATTTCCGGGTCATCGCGATGGAAACGTTGGGCTACGGCAGTTCCGATTCGCCGCCGGGACAGTACGAATTGCCGGATTATGCCCGCAGCGTGGTCGACTTCATGGATGCGCTGGGCATAGGGCGCACCAGCCTGGTGGGCGAGCATACCGGCGCCGCCATCGCCGCCGAGGTGGCGGCGGACTATGCGCCACGGCTGCATAAGCTCCTGCTCTCGGGTTTTCCGCTCTTTACCAAGGCGGAACTGGTGACCCGGCGCCAGGGGCAGGTGCCCGATCACTCGGTGCGCATAGAACCGCTGGAACTGCAATACGACGGCAGCCACCTGGTGGTGGCCTGGCAGCACGCCAGGGACGGTCTGCGCATCCAGGACCGGCCACTTTCGGAGATTCAGGCGGTGGTGATGTCGATACTGCAGTCCGGGGCGCGCAACGTCGAGGCGCACCTGGCGCTCTGGCAATACCGCCCGGAGCTACGCCTGCCCCTGATCAAAACCCCGACCCTGGTACTCATGACCACCGATGACCAGTTCTACGCCCAGGCCGACGCGGTGCGGCGCCTGATACCGGGCAGCCGGGTGAAGATCATCCCGGACGGTGGCTTTTACGCGCCACACCACGCGCCCTTTAAATTCGCCGACGCGGTGCGGGAATTCATGCATGCCTGACGCACCGCGGGTGGTACCCACTTCTGACTGTCACGACTGCGGGGGCCGCTGCTTGCTCAACGTCCACGTGCGCGACGACCGCATCGTGCGCATCACCAGCGACGACGGCCCCGCGAC
>CAZPSW010000170.1:2814-3769 GCA_964589255.1 uncultured Dehalococcoidales bacterium | reverse complement strand
GGTGTGCAGCTTGTAGATTAGTTCCGTGACGGTGCCCAGGCCACCCGCGGCCCCCATCTCGAAGAGGCCCGAGAGGTCCGGGCCGGGGCCGTTCCAGTAAGTACCGTCCCCTGCACGAATACCGTGCGAACCGGTGCGCAGCACGTCCCCGGTGGGCAGCGCCACCGTGAAGGCGGTGAAGCCGCGCACGCCCAGCCCGTAGGCCAGCGCCGTCTGCCAGTCACCGCCGTAGGCGAGGCAGTTGGAAGCGATGTTGTTGGTGCCCGGTGCCGCCGGCGTGCCGCCGTTCCAGAGACCGCGCTTCATCGTTTCCGTCTGCACCCTGGCGTAGGAGTTCCAGGGCTGCATGAAGATCCATTTGTTGTCTTCATCGATATCATAGATGCGGTCCATCCACTTCAGGTCAATGGTCACCGACCGGGAGCGGGACGGAATGCAGAGGCCGGTCAGGTTGTTGCCGGAACCCATCGGAATCAGGTGCAGTTGATAACGATTAGCCAGCTTGTAGAGTGACTGCACCTCTTCCGTGTTCGCCGGCAGCACCACCAGGTCCGGGATGGCCACAGGGTCCTGCTTGAACTTGCGCAGCGTGATTGACGGGTGCGGGTCACGGCTGTACGCCTGGCGCACGATAATGTCGTCGCTGACGCGGTCGGCACCAACGACTTCAGCGATGGCTTGAATCACATGGGCCTCTATCAATTGCTCACACCTCCTCTGTTAGCTTGAGAAAAAATGCAATCAGGACGATACATAATCACACCTCCTCGAGTTTATGGTGTCCGGAAAAGTAGTCGCGCGGATTGAGCAATATAACTCTAGCAAATGCCACTTTCCACTGTCAACCTACCGTTTGTTCGTACGTTCGCTGGAACCCACGCCTGTCAGGCCCCCAAAGCGAAAATTGCCCGGAAACGGGTCGTTTGGGGCCGTATGTACCATAAAACATTTGTCA
>CAZPSW010000170.1:0-2804 GCA_964589255.1 uncultured Dehalococcoidales bacterium | reverse complement strand
CATTTGTCAAACACACCACCTAGCAATCCCCGGAAACGACTGCTATACATGATTACTGTGGTATCCCATAAACGGCATGCATAATGATGTGCATTTACGTCCACGTAAACATCCCGATGATTGATACTCACTGTCAATAGACGTATGCTAGGGCGTGATGGAAATACCGTTTCAAGTCACCGTAGGTTTTATCATCGCTGGATTTGTATTATCAGCGATAGGAGGAATTTGGGTTAAAATAGTTGGCGACAGGGTACTCAAGGAAAAGCACCTAGGTAGTTCGTTTTCGAGTACCTTGCTCACAGCATTTTTCACCTTCAGCCACTATGTAGAATGCTGGAAAGTGGATAGACGACCAATCGCGCTTGAGATTTTAGGAATAATTATGGTTATTGGCGGGTTGCTTTCTTTCTTCACCTAACCTGCTACAGTAAAAACATCCCCCAACCCCATTGCCCCCCGTCCTCTTGGTTGTTACCCTGACTACACCCGAACGTACGCATGGATGGGCGAACATCCCGATCAGTTTATGATATTGACCACCGTCAGAGTAGTGGGTATGATTGGCGGTGAATTGGATTGAGGTGATTTTCAATGAAGACGCTCCACCATTTAGGAGAGCGCCCGGGCGTGCCCGGTTCAGGCGGTGCCGGGCAGTACACTGCGCTGGCCGCAAGCCAGGCAGCGGCCGTAATTGCCGCGGTACTGCGCCAGAGTGCCGCCGCAGCTGGGACAGGGTATCGCCAGCGGCTTCAGGTTGGTGGTGAAGTCACAGTCCGGGTAGCGGCTGCAACCGTAGAAGACCTTGCGTCTGCGGCTGACGCGCTGCAACACCTCGCCTTCCTGGCACTTGGGGCATTTGACGCCCAGCTTGACCACGTGGGGCGCGGTGTAACGGCAGTCCGGGTAGCCGCTGCACGCCTGGAACTTGCCGAAACGCCCGCTCTTAATCAGCAGCGGCTTGCCGCAGGTGGGGCAGTTCTCACCGGTGAATTCGTCGGGCAGCTTGACGCGGGGAATCTCTTCCTCCGCCTTTTCCAGGCTCGCCGCCAGCGGGCCGTAATAGTCCCGCACCACACCGACCCAGTCCCGTTGCTCCTGGGCGACCTCGTCAAGGAGGTCCTCCATCTTGGCGGAGAAGTCCACGTCGACGATGAAATCGAAGTGTTTCTCCAGCAGTTTCGTGACCAGCACGCCGAGCTCGGTGGGGGTGAAGACGCCCTTGGTCTTGTCGACGTACTCGCGATCCTGGATGGTGGAAACGATGGCGGCATAGGTTGAAGGGCGCCCGATGCCGCGTTGCTCTAGCATGCGGATCAGGGACGCCTCGGTGTAATGCGGCGGGGGCTGGGTGAACTTTTGTTCCGGCACCACGGTGAGGCATTTCAGGTCGTCCCCGGCGGCCAGTTTGGGTAATGTTTTGCCGCTCGGCTTGGCCTTTTCGTCCTCGCTCTCAACGTAGAGCGTCATGAAACCGGCAAAGAACTGGGTGGAGTTCTGGGCCCGCAGCGCGTAGCGGCTACCGGTGCCCCCTGCTTGCGCCCCGATGTCGACGGTGGTGTTGTCGTACAACGCCGCCGCCATTTGGCTGGTCAGCATGCGCTGCCAGATCAACTGGTAGAGCTTGAATTGGGAGGCGGTCAGATACTGCTTCATCTGTACGGGTTCGCGCGCCGCGCTGGTGGGACGGATCGCCTCGTGGGCTTCCTGCGCGCCCTTGACCTTGCTGGTGAAGGTGCGTGCGTGCGGCGGCAGGTAATTTTTTCCGAAGCGTTCGGCGATGAAGTCCCGCGTTTCGGCCAGCGCGGTGCGGGCAACGTTGGTGGAATCCGTACGCATGTAGGTGATGAGGCCAATGTTGCCGTCTTTGCCCACGTCCAGACCTTCGTAGAGTTGCTGCGCCACCACCATCGTCTGCTTGGCGCTGAAACGTAATTTGCGCCAGGCTTCCTGCTGCAACGTGCTGGTGATGAAGGGCGGCGCCGGCTGCCGGGCCTGTTTCTTCACGGTGACCTTGGCCACCTGGTATTCCGCCTGCTCCAGGTCACGCGTTACCAGGGACGCCTTTTCCTTATCGTTGACTTCTGATTTCTTGGCGCCGTTCTGCCCCACCAGCAGCGCCTTGAAGGCGGCCTCGGGCCCCTGCTTTTTGGTCAGGTTGACCTCGATCGTCCAGTATTCCTCCGCCTTGAAGGCATCGATTTCTCGTTGGCGGTCAACCACGATCTTCATCGCCACGGATTGCACCCGGCCCGCCGAGAGCCCCCGCTTGACCTTGCGCCAGAGCAGGGGGCTGATGCGGTAACCGACCAGGCGGTCCAACACGCGGCGCGCCTGTTGCGCGTCAACCAGGTGCTGATCGATGTCTCGGGGGTGTTTGAAGGCGGCGGTGACCGCTTCCGCGGTGATCTCGTGGAAGATGACGCGTTTGTGGGGGACGGTGTCCCCGGCGATCTGGAGCAGGTGCCAGGAGATGGCTTCGCCTTCACGGTCCGGGTCCGTGGCGAGGTAGACGGTGGAGGCTTTTTTAAACTCGGCCTTGAGTTCGTTCACCAGTTTCGTCTTGTCCTTCGGCACCACGTAGACCGGCGCGAAGTCCTCATCCACCTGCACTCCGAGGCGGCTCTTGGGCAGGTCCCGGATGTGCCCTTGTGACGCCATGAAGCTGTAACCCTTGCCCAGGATGCGCCCCAGTGTGCGCGCCTTGGCCGGGGATTCCACGATTACCAGTTTCTTTTTTACAACCACCTTCACACTACTTCAATTGATATGCCAGCGGCGCTTCACGCAACCTACGCGCCAGG
>CAZPSW010000169.1:0-3781 GCA_964589255.1 uncultured Dehalococcoidales bacterium | reverse complement strand
CATCACGATGGGAAACCTGATGGAAAACCACTTCATGGCGCGCGGCATGCATGTGCTCATCCTGGATGGACCGGGGCAGGGTGAATGTAATCTACGCAAGATCCGGGTTCGCCCGGACAATCACCGGGAAGCCGCCACCGCGGCCATTGACTATCTGTTGACACGCCCCGAAATCGACGGTAAAAAAATCTGCCTCTACGGCGCCAGTATGGGCACCTACTGGGGGGCGCACATCGCCGCCCATGACAGCCGCATCAAGGCCTGTGTACTCGCGATCGGCTGTTTCATGATGCGCCGCCACACCATTTTCGAGGAAGCGTCACCAAAATTCCGCCTGATCTACAAATACATGGCCGGGATTGAAGACGATCATGAATTCGATGAAATGGTGGCCGGAATGACGCTTCAGGGCGTGGGCGCCAACATCAAATGCCCGACCCTGATCATGGTGGGGGAATATGATCCGCTGAGTCCGTCCGAGGAGACGGACGCCTTTTTTGATGAGATCGCCGGCCCGAAGGAAATGTGGGTCTTTGAAGATGAATTTCACACCGCGTTCAACCGCGGCCTGTGTAACGTCAACCTCAACTCCGTGGTGGCCGACTGGTTCCGGGACGCCTTCACCGGCAAAGTTGCGGATGAGCTCAACCGCAGGGTGTCCATCGCCGCCCGGGGTACCGGGCCGGGGTGAAGCCGAAAGCCCCGGATCAGTCCGGCAAAACGGCCACCACCGCGATCTCGATCAGCATTTCCTTTTTCGCCAGGCCGGCCACCCCGATGAGGTCACCGGTGGGGGGATTCCGGTCCTCGCAAAGCTGCGGCGCGTGCTGCCGGAAGAATTCCTCTTTTACCCGCCGGTAAGCGATGGTGGTCTCAGAATTTGTGACTCCATCCGGAAATACACCGGCCACGTAGATCGTCATTTTCACGATGTTGTCCAGGCAGGTGCCCATCGTTTCCAGGTTCGATTTAATCTTTTCCAGGCACAGGCGGGACTGCGCTTCGGCACCGGCCGCCACCAAGTCCGTCTCCCGGTCCCGGCCCTCGGTACCAGCCAGAAAAACGAATCCCCTGGCATCCTTGACGGCGGTACCCATCGCCCAGGGCATCAGTTTACCGCCGTGAAACAATTTGAAAGTTTTCTTCTCCACTTGATCCTCCCGTAACACCTCGCCGGTGTCACACCGTTCTTAAAACCATGAACCAGGTCCTATGATGCCCCGGTATTTTCCGTTAAGCGTGCGGCTTCGGGGCGGTCAGTAACCGGTACAAATGGGCGACGTTCTTGCGCTGTACCTCCGGGCCCAGGGCGTCCAGGCCCGCCGCCATGGGATAGCGTTCCAGCAACGAAATCCCGACCACCGATTCCTCCAGCGTCCAACCGCGGTCGATCGCCCCCTGGACGACGTCAAGCCACTCGTGCAGAAAACCCTCCTGTTCCGTCAGGTAAGTCTTGTCACAGACCTCACCGTGGCCGGGCACGATCCATCTGACATCCATTTCCCCGATTGTTTTCAATGATTCCAACCACGCGAAGGGGTGCCCCTCATAGAGCCAGGTCTGGACGCCGTTAAAGACGTTATCGCCGGTAAAAACCACCTGCTCCTGGGGCAGATAGACCACGGTCTGCCCCAGGGTGTGCCCCGGAAGGTGGATCAGTTCGCAGACCTGGCTGCCGAGGAATACGCTGAGACGCTCCGAGAACACGATTGACGGCACGTTGATACTATATCCGAGCGTCAGGGGCGCGGCGTCCGGGTCCACCCGGGCCAGGTGCTCCAACATCCACTGATGTGATATGTCCAGTACCGCGTTCCGGGTATCACGCTGCGCGATGACGGTACATTCCGGGAAGAAAAAATTTCCCGCCACGTGGTCAACATGCGGTTCCGTATTCACCAGGTATCTGATTTGCCCCAGGCCGGTGATGATACGGCGCCAGTTCACGGCATCGCTGGGCCGCATCGGTGAATCGATCATCAGGATGCCGCCGTCGCTGGTCACAAATCCGACGTTGGCGCCCCGGTATCCTGTTTCCGCGTAGACGTGGCTGGTGATTTTCATATGCCCCCGTTAATTTTCCGCTTGCCCTGGTGCGGCACACCCGGCGGTGTTGCCCCATCCCAATCGGTATCGTTATTTGCCCGGAGGCAGCCCCAATATCTCTCTGGCTTCTGCCGGTGAAGCCGGTTCGCGCCCGTTGGCCCGGGCCAGGCTGACCGCCCTCTGCACCAGCGCCAGATTGGAGGCCGGCACCCCGGGGTCCAGTTCCAGAACGTCTTCAAGTCCCACCCGGATGTGACCGCCGTGGGTGATGCCCAGCGTCAGCATCGGCAGATGTGCCTTACCCACCCCGGTCACGGACCAGGTGGCAGCGGCGGGCAACATGCTGATCAAATGCAGCAGGTTCCGGGGCGTTCCCTGGATTGAGCCGGGTACGTTCATCACCAGATTAAAATGTATCGGGGTTTTGATTAATCCCCTACCAGCCAGGAATTCTGCATTGGAGATCATGGCGGTGTCAAAAACTTCAATTTCCGGTTTTACCCGGTGGGCCAGCATCTCTTTCGCCAGAAACTCCAGGAAGTCCGGTGGGTTGGCATTGACACCGGTGGCGAAGTTGGATGAACCGGTGGCGAAACTAGCCATTTCGGGCCGCAGTGCGATGGGAGCTGCTCTCTCTTCATAGGTCCGCCCGCCGCGCGCCCCGGTGGAGAGTTGCAGCACCACATCGCACCTGGATTTCACCTGACGCATCACTTCTTTGAAGATGGCTAAGTCCGCGGTCGGTGCCGCGTCATCGTCCCGCACGTGAATATGCGCCACCGAGGCGCCTGCCTGGTAACACTGGTAGACGTCGGCGGCAATTTCACCGGGGGTGGTGGGCACGAACGGGTTCATCTCCCGGGTGGGCACGTTCCCCGTGGTGGCCACGGTGATGATTATTTTATCCACGTTTTACCTCACCGGGACGCGGCGGCGTTCCCTGGCGCGGCAGGTTAGGCGACGTCGTTCTCCGAATAGTAATCATGAGACTCCTTGAGGTTATCCAGGGCCGCCTGACGGCGGCCGCGGACGTGGTCATCCCCGGGACGGCTCATGGGGCCGTCTTTGAGGACACCATTAGGCGGGAAAACGGTGCCGTTGTAAAACGGCGTAAACAATTCGCTCCGGGTATAAGCCAGCGCATTACCCCGGTGGCTGCGCAACTGGGGAAACACTTCCCGTTCCCGGCGTAACCGCATCACGTCAATATCACCGGTGACGATCTGTTCCGCGGTACCGTATGCCTCTGCCAGCACGACACCGTAAGGATCGATCACCATACTACCGCCGCCCTCGAAGGAATCCAGGTGCGTATTCACGGATTTACCGTCGATCTCCTCCCTGGTGATGACCCGTGATGCCCAATTTTCGTGGGCCACGTAGATCGTGTTGTCGAAGGCTCGCGCGCGCAGCATGTAAGTATTGTCCGTCCAGGATTTGCTGGAAGTGAGATGCAGCCAGATGTCGGCACCCTTCATGGCGTAAATCTTTGGTATTTCCGGCATGTAGATATCGGCACAGATGCTGCAGGAAAGCCGGCCTATTTCGGTCTCCACGACGGGGAAAAAATCCCTGGTGCCGGTGACCGGGTTCAAGTATTCATCGAAAATGTCGTGCGGGTTGCACCCGAAAAGCGTGTTCAGCTTACGATACTTCAAGATTATTTTTCCCTTGGGATTGATAATGAAAGCAGTATTGTAGAAAAAATCAGGGCGGTCGGGACTGTTCTCATGGT
>CAZPSW010000168.1:0-3829 GCA_964589255.1 uncultured Dehalococcoidales bacterium | reverse complement strand
CCTGCAGGCCCTGGTGCTGTCTTTCGAGGGCGTCGAGGTGCCCTGCGGTGAGCTTGACATCTCCCTTTACCGAGATGACATCCACGCCCTGGACCTGAAACCAGAGGTCAAACGCACCCGCGTGCCGGTGCCCCTCAATGACCGCGCCGTGGTGCTGGTTGACGACGTGCTCTACACCGGGCGTAGCATCCGCGCCGCGATGGACGCCTTAATGGACCTGGGCCGCCCCGAATCGATCCAGCTGGCGGTGCTCGTCGACCGCGGGCACCGCGAACTACCGATCCGCGCCGACTACGTGGGCAAGAACCTGCCCAGCTCACGCCACGAAGACATCCGAGTGCGTCTGACCGAGGCCGACGGCGTCGACGAGATCGCCATCCGGGACGCGCGAGGTGAAGCATGAACCCCGCCGATTCGGGCCTCACCGCAGGCCGCCAGGCCGCCGTTTGGCAGCACCGGGACGTGCTCGATGTCGATGACTTCTCGCGCGGTGAGATAGAGCTTGTATTCGAGACTGCCAGCGCCATGAAGGACGTCCTGGCGCGCCCCATCCGCAAGGTGCCGACGCTAAGGGGACAGACGGTGGTAATCCTCTTTTACGAGACCAGCACCCGCACCCGCGTTTCCTTCGAGCTGGCTGCGAAGTATCTTTCCGCGGACGTCGCCAACCTCTCGGCGCAGGCCAGCGCGGTGGCCAAAGGGGAGTCCCTGGTGGACACCCTGGCCACTCTGGAAGCGCTCGGCGCCAACATCGTGGTGATGCTGGCACGCCCATCCCACCCAGGCGCTGCTGGATCTCTTCACCATCCGCGAGCATAAAAAAGAAATCGGGGGCCTCAAGGTGACCGTCGTGGGGGACATCAAGCACAGCCGGGTGGCTCACTCCAACATCTGGGCACTGGCTACCATGGGCGCGGAGATCACTCTCTGCGGCCCGCCGACGCTCCTCCCCTATGGGCTGGACGCCCCCGGCGGGCATTTCCCCGAGGTAACGGTGGCGGAGGACATGGAGACCGCCGTCAAGGACGCCGACGTGGTAATGGCGCTCCGCCTGCAGCAGGAACGCCAGCAGACGGGGTTGCTGCCCAGCATCCGGGAATACGTGCAGCACTACAAGGTGACCCCGGCACGGCTGGCGCTGGCGAAACCGGACGCGCTGGTGCTGCACCCGGGACCGGTGAACGAAGAGATCGAGATATCACAGGCGGTGGTGATGAGTTCCCAGAGCGTGATTAACGAACAGGTCACCAACGGCGTGGCGGTGCGCATGGCGCTGCTGTATCTCATCGCGGGGACAAATAAATGACGGATATCTTAATCAGGGGCGGACGCATCATCGACCCGGCCACCGGGCTAGACCAGACGGGTGACCTGCTGCTGCGGGATGGGCTTATCACGAAAACCGGTACGGCCCCGGCCAAAGACACGGAGATCATCGCCGCGGATGGCCTGGTGGTTTCTCCCGGCTTCGTTGACCTGCATACTCACTTGCGTGAGCCCGGCGACGAAGAAAAGGAGACCATCGCCAGCGGCACGTTGGCGGCGGCGCGCGGGGGCTACACCAGCGTCTGCTGCATGCCCAATACCAGCCCACCGCTGGACGACGCCGTCGCCATCGAGTTCATCACCGAGAAAGCGCGGCAGACCGGACTTGTGCGCGTACTGCCCGTCGGTTGCATCTCCCGGGGCCGCCAGGGGAAAGAGATCACCGAAATGGCGGGCCTTTTGCGCGCCGGGGCCGTCGCCGTCAGCGACGACGGGCTGCCGGCACTGACCGCGGAGCTGGTGCAGCACGCCCTGGAATACGCCGGGGCGCTGGGGCTGCCACTGATGGAGCACTGCGAAGATGTCACCCTGACGCGTGGTGCCCAGATCAACGAGGGCAACATCGCCACGCGCCTCGGCCTGAAGGGCTGGCCCGCCGCCGCCGAAGAGATCATCCTGGCGCGGGACGCCGCGCTGGCAGCACTCACCGGGGGCAAGCTCCACGTCTGCCACGTCAGCACCGCCGGGGCGGTGGAGATCATCCGCCGCGCCAAGGACCGTGGCGTCAATATCACCGCCGAGGTGACGCCGCACCACCTGACGCTGACCGAGACGGCGGTGCTGGGTTACGATACGCAGGCCAAAGTGAACCCGCCGTTACGCACTCAGGCGGACGCAGACGCGCTCATTGCCGGTCTTACCGACGGCACCCTGGACGCGGTGGCGACAGACCACGCGCCGCACCTGCCGGCGGAGAAGATCTGCGAATTTGACCTGGCGCCCTTCGGCATCATCGGGCTGGAGACGGCGCTGGGCAGCCTGATGTCCCTGGTGCACGGCGGGCAATTGCCGCTGCCTACCCTCATCTCCAAACTGACCGCGGAACCGGCCCGTATCATCGGCGGCGGGTACGGCACACTGGCCGCCGGGGCCGCGGCGGACGTCACCATATTCGACCCGGATTTCAGTTGGACAGTGGATCCGGAGGCCTTCGCCTCAAAGGGGCGCAACACACCGCTCACCGGCCAGACACTTCGGGGCCGGGTAATGCTCACCATCTACAGCGGTCAGACGGTGCACCGTGACGCCGCCTTCGGGGACGGCGCATGACGCAGGCGGTACTGGTACTGGAGGACGGTTCTTATTACTTCGGGCAATCCCTCGGTGCGCCGGGCCTCACCTGCGGCGAGGTCGTTTTCAACACCTCGATGATTGGTTACCAGGAAATGCTGACGGATCCGTCATACGCGGGACAGATCGTGATGCCCACCTACCCCCTGATCGGTAATTACGGCGTGAACCGGTTCGACGCCGAATCAGCGCGCCTCCAAGTCTCCGGCTTCGTCGTTCGTGAGGAGTGTCACCAGCCCTGCCACTACCAGATGGACGGTACGCTGCATGACTACCTGGCGGAAAACCGCGTCACCGGCATTTCCGGCATTGACACCCGCGCCGTGACGCGCAAATTACGCACCCGCGGCGTGATGATGGGCGCGGTGGCGTCTGACGCCTCACCGGAGGAGACCCTGATCGAGCTTAAAAAGGCGCCGCGCTACGATGGCACTGATTTCGTGCGCCACGTCACCACGGACCGGCTTTTCCACTGGCCCGGTACGCGCCGGGACACCGAGTTCAAGGTGGCGGTGCTGGATCTCGGCACCAAGTTCAATATTTTAAGGCTCCTGAACTCTCTGGGTTGTGACCTCACACTCTACCCCTGTACTACCAGCGCGGCGGACATTCTGGCCACCAACCCGGACGGCATCCTCTTTTCGCCCGGCCCCGGGGATCCGGACCTGCTGGACTACATCGTGGAGAACGTGAAGCAGCTGGTGGACAAAAAGCCGATCATGGGCATCTGTCTGGGTAATCAACTGATCGCGCAGGCCTTCGGGGGCAGCAATTTCAAGCTCAAGTTCGGCCACCGTGGCGGCAATCATCCGGTGCGGGACCTGGCCACCGGGCGCGTCTACATCACGGCGCAGAACCACGGCTATGCGGTTGACCCGGAGACGTTGAAGGGCGGCCTGGTAGTGAGCCACCTGAACCTGAATGACGGCACCGTGGAGGGCCTGCGCCACCGGGAGTTACCCATCTTTTCCATCCAGTACCACTCCGAGGCGTCACCTGGCCCGTGGGACTGTACCTGGTTGTTCGGGGAGTTTATCAGGATGATGAACAATGGTGTTTAAGGGACTTCGCCTTTTTGAGAATCACCGTGGTGGTACGCCGGCGGGTCAAAAGTGGTGCGGCTTAAGCGGCGTTATTCGCGCCGTCGGATTATTTACCCCCGTGCCGGGGACGGAGCTTTTTCACCCCAACCAAAAGGGGTTTAAGGGGCGGA